>NZ_JBFUMH010000085.1:0-22334 GCF_054049475.1 Microvirga sp. P5_D2
GCCCACGCCCCTGCTGCCGAGCCGCCATAGCGCTCGACCAGCTTGCGCTGGAATGTCAGGCAGGCACCGAGCGCTTTGAACGCATTCACCGCAAACATGCCGGGCGCCGGGTTCGGCAGTCCGTATTTGCGGCTCACATAGGCTCGCGACCAAGCCTGATGCCAGCGGGAGGTATAGATCCGTCCCCGCTTTGGCTCGCTCGACCGGCCGCGCCCATGGCGCACGACGGCTTGCGGCACATAGACAAGTGCTGAGCCGGCATCCGCGATGCGGCGGCAGAGGTCATCATCCTCGTAGAACAGGAAGATGTTTTCGTCGAAGCCGCCGAGTTTCAGGAAAACATCGCGGCGGATCAGAAAGCATGCGCCTGAGAAGAACGGCGCGCAGGCCTCGCCTTCCGGCAGCACGAGCTTGCCGCCCGGATTGTGGAGATAGGGCGAGAGCAGGGAGCGGGGTTGGAAGAACACGCGCCCGCTCGGCTCGACGATCTGCGGCGCGAAGAGCGCGGCATCGGGGTAGCGCCGCGCCGCATCGATGAGGGCCGCGACAGCGCCGGCCTCGACGATGCAATCCGGATTGACGATGAGCACGAACTCCGTGTCCGCCGCCCGCGCGCCGCTGTTATTGGCGCGGCCATAGCCTTCGTTACTGGGATTGCGGATGACGCGCGCGCCCTGCCCTTCGGCTAGTGCGGCGGTGTCATCCGTGGAAGCGTTGTCGACCACGAGCACGGGCACGCCATCCGTCCGCAACGCGCCGAGACACTCCGGCAGCGCATGGGCGCTGTCGAAGGTCACGACAATGGCGGTGACGTCGCTGCGGGTCATTTCTCCTGCAGATTCGTCCGGATGTGCAGCTCGCGCAGCTGCTTGGGCGTCGCCTCGGAGGGCGCGCCGAGCAGCAGGTCTTCCGCCTTCTGGTTCATCGGGAAGAGCGTGATCTCACGCAGGTTCTGCGCGCCGCAAAGCAGCATCACGATGCGGTCCACACCGGCCGCCATGCCGCCGTGCGGCGGTGCGCCGTATTGGAACGCGCGATACATGCCGCCGAAGCGGTCCATCACTTCCTGCTCGCCGTAGCCGGCGATCTCGAACGCCTTCACCATGCGGTCGGGACGGTGGTTACGGATCGAGCCGGAAGCCATCTCGTAGCCGTTGCAGACCATGTCGTACTGGAAGGCCGTCATCTTGAGGATCTTGTCCTTGTCCGACGGATTGAGAGCCATGAACTCGTCATGATCCATGTCGGCCATGGAGAACGGGTTGTGGGAGAAGTCGATCTTCTTCTCGTCCTCGTTCCACTCGTATTGCGGGAAGTCGACGATCCAGCAGAAGGCGAATTGGTCCTTGTTGCTTAAGCCCAGCTCGTCGCCGATGCGCACGCGCGCCTTGCCTGCGAGCGAGGCGGCCTTGTCCTCGTTGCCCGCCGAGAAGAACACGGCGTCGCCTGCCTTGATGCCGGCTTTCTCGCGGATGACGGCCTGAGCGGCCTCGGGGATGAATTTGGCAATGGGGCCCTTGGCTACGATCTGGCCGCCCTCTTCCTCGAACACGATGTAGCCGAGGCCGGGCGCGCCTTCCGAGCGGGCCCAGTCGTTGAGCTTGTCGAAGAAGGAGCGCGACTGCGAGGCCGCACCCGTCGCCGGGATGGCGCGCACGACGCCGCCGCCCTTCACCACGTTCTTGAACGCGTTGAAGGTCACGTCCTCACGCTCGAACACTTCCGACACGTCGGCGATGACGAGCGGGTTACGCAGGTCCGGCTTGTCGGAGCCGTATTTCAGCATCGACTCGAAATACGGGATGCGCGGGAACACGTCGGTCACCGGTTTGCCGTCCGCGAATTCCTTGAAGGTGTCGCGGATCACCGGCTCCATGGTCTGGAAGATGTCTTCCTGCGTGACGAAGCTCATCTCCACGTCGAGCTGGTAGAACTCGCCCGGCAGACGGTCGGCGCGCGGGTCCTCGTCGCGGAAGCAGGGCGCGATCTGGAAGTACCGGTCGAAGCCGGACATCATGATCAGCTGCTTGAACTGCTGCGGGGCCTGCGGCAGCGCGTAGAACTTGCCGGGATGGATGCGCGAGGGCACGAGGAAGTCTCGCGCGCCTTCGGGCGAGGAGGCCGTCAGGATCGGCGTCGTGAACTCGAAGAAGCCGCTCGTCTTCATGCGGGTGCGCAAGCTATCGACGATCGCGCCGCGCTTCATGATGTTGTTGTGCAGCTTCTCGCGGCGAAGGTCGAGATAGCGGTACTTGAGGCGAGTCTCTTCCGGGTATTCCTGGTCGCCGAAGACCGGCATCGGCAGCTCGTCCGCAGGACCCAGCACTTCCATATCGGTGATGTAGACCTCGACCATACCGGTTGGAAGCTCGGCGTTCTCGGTGCCGGACGGACGCTTGCGCACCTTCCCGTCCACGCGGACCACCCATTCGGACCGGGCCGTCTCGGCCAGCTTGAAAGCCGGGGAATCCGGATCGATCACGCATTGCGTCATGCCGTAATGATCGCGCAGGTCGATGAACAGCACGCCGCCATGGTCACGGATGCGGTGGCACCACCCGGAAAGGCGGGTGACCTGCCCGACATCGGATTCGCGGAGCGCGCCGCAGGTATGGGAACGGTAACGGTGCATGGAGGCGGACATGGAAAAGCCTGCTGGTTCGAAGTTACGCGCAACATCCATGGGAGACCGGGGAAGTCAAGGCGGAAGGATGAAATGAGAGGCATGTTCGAGCGTTCCCGCCCATTCCGAGCGAGTGGCTTCGGGCTTGTCCTGGCTTTGTCCGTCATGGGTGAGGGACGCGCGGGACGCAGGTGAGCCTCGCGATCCCGGGCGGGAGCGCGAAGAAGGGTTCGGGACGGGAGATCCGCCCGGATAGGAAGCTTCAACCGCCTCCCGCGCACGGCTTTTCGATCCCGGCCTCGACGCTCCGGCGCCATCAGGGACGAACCCTCAGAGACGCTTTACGGCGCTTCTTGCAGCGCAGCCCTGGAGTTAACTCCAGCACCGGCGAGGTTGAGGGAGCGTTGACGCAGCCTGCCCGAACAAGCTCAGCGCCTCTTCCTCCCCGCTCGGAACCCTGGCGTTGGAGGGTGCGAGTCCTCCAACTGTCCAGAACCGTATTCAGCCTCCGCAACCGACGCCTCGGGCACGTCCCTCGCGAGACTGGACGGCGAAACCTTAGCCATAAGACTGGGCTTTTGTCAAGAACAAAGCAAGAACATAACGCTGCATGTGCCACGCGCTCAGCTTGTCATCCCCGCGCAGGCGGGGATCCATAAACACTGGCGGCGCAGAATAGAGCTGCTCGGGCCGAAGCGCCTTGCTTGGCACCTTCGCGGGTCTGGATCCCCGCCTGCGCGGGGATGACAGGGGCGTGGTTCGGGTGCCTTATCCAGTCCAGCGACACTCGGTTCTGCCCCGCCCCTGATACAACGCCTCCACCATCCCCCGCCGCCCCAAATTTCAGCCTTAAACCCTTATCTTTCAACGCTTTCACCCTTGCAGAACAAAGCGTGAATACCCATATCCTCCCTATGATCCAGAACCATGCAACCGCCCTGCTGAACCCCGGCCGGAACGCCCCTAACGAGGAGCGGGTCGAGGGTAATTGGCACGTCTATCCCTTCGATGGCGCGCTTGAGATCGACTATGTGGACCAAGCCGGCAATCCGACCAGGCGCTGGGTGATTGCCCGCGAATTGAAGGTGGGCCCCGGCAAGATGCTGCTGGGCGGCATCGACATGGCCGATGATGGTTATCGCGGCTTCCGGGTGGACCGGATCCAGCGCCTTGAGGATGCGGAGACCGGGATCGAGGTCGACCGTAACATTCTCGACTGGCTCATGAAGCGGGCCGAGCGGCAGGCCAAACAGCGTCGAAAAGCCCTTCAAGGGTTTGCCCGCGTCGTTTGATGCGGAAAACCGGTCTACCGGCCCGTGCCATGCGCTAGAAGGGGTCGCACAGACCAAAAGCTTAAGCTAAAAGACCTTATGGACTTGATCACTTCGACAGACGCCCTGGCCGCCGCCTGCCAACGCCTCGCCGCTCATCCGTTCGTGACCGTCGACACGGAGTTCCTGCGCGAGACCACGTATTACCCGAAGCTCTGCCTGATCCAGATGGCAGGGCCGAACCCGGCTGACGCCTATCTCATCGATCCGCTCGCGGAGGGGATGAGCTTGGAGCCCTTCATGGCGCTCATGGCCGATCCGAATGTGGTGAAGGTCTTTCACTCCGCCCGCCAGGACCTTGAGATCGTCTGGAACCTCGGCGGCATCGTGCCGGCGCCCCTGTTCGACTCCCAGGTCGCCGCCATGGTCTGCGGCTATGGCGATTCGGTGTCCTACGAGCAGTTGGTGAACGACCTCGCCAAGGCCAAGATCGACAAGTCCTCCCGCTTCACCGACTGGTCCCGACGCCCCCTCTCCGACGCGCAGCTCACCTACGCGATCTCGGACGTGACCCATCTTGTGAGCGTCTACCAGTCCCTGATGGACCAACTCCAGAAGAACGGCCGTCTCGACTGGCTGGCCGAGGAGATGTCCATCCTTACCTCCCCTGAGACCTATCAGGCCGATCCCGACAATGCCTGGCGCCGCCTCGCCGGCCGCCTGCGCAAGCCGAAGGAGATCGCCGTTCTCATGGAGGTTGCCGCCTGGCGCGAGCGCGAGGCGCAGAACCGGGACGTGCCGCGCGGGCGCATTCTCAAGGACGATGCCCTGATCGACGTAGCGACCTCGGCCCCTCGCAGCGTCGAGGCGCTGGGCCGCCTGCGGTCGATCCCCAACGGTTTCGAGCGCTCCCGCACGGGCGGCGAGATCCTGGAGGCCATCGAGCGCGGCCTCTCCCGCGATCCGACCACGGTCCCGACGCCCGAGCGCAGCCGTGGACGCGGCAATACGGGTGCCGTCGTGGATCTGCTGAAGGTCCTTCTCAAGGCCGTCGCCGAGCAGGAAGGTGTCGCGCCCAAGATCGTCGCCACCGTCGAGGAGCTCGAAGCCATTGCCGAGAGCGACACTGCCGACGTGCCTTCGCTGCACGGCTGGCGCCGGGCGCTCTTCGGAGAGAAAGCCCTGGCCCTCAAGAACGGTCAGCTCGGCCTCGTGCTGGAGCGCGGGCGTGTGAAACTGCGGGCAATTGCCGAGGCTTAAAGAAGCCCCTTCAGTCGCAAAAGCCCCAGCGTCGCAACCGTCGCGGCGTCCTTGATGACACCATTGGTGACCATACCGAGCACGTCCCCGACCGGGAAAGCACGACTGATCATGTCCTGCTCGCTGTGCTCCCGATCCACCTGCCCCGGCTTGAGTCCCCGAGCGAGGTAGATGTCGAATCCTTGCGTAGAGTAGCCATAGCACTCGAACAGGTGGCCAGCATGGACCATGGTGTCAGCAGTAAGGCCCGTTTCCTCGCGGAGCTCGGCACGGGCCAGCTCCAGCGGATCGACATCGGGCTTCTGCTCCCAGGAGCCCTGCGGCAATTCCCAGTAACGGCCTTTCACAGGATAGCGGTACTGTTCGACGAGATGGATCACGCCGTTGTCGATGGGTGCAATAATTGCGAAGTCCGTCTTTTCGACGACACCGTAAATTCCTGACGACCCGTCCTGCCGACGAACAGCGTCCTCACGTACTCGCATCCAGCGGTTTTCGTAAACGATCCGCGTTGCAGTCGTTTCAATCTCAGCGACCATGCCCCTGCCTGACCGTAACAAGATAACGGCCGAGCATAGCCCGGCCATATCGATCCATCCAACCCCGTCAGAGAGTTCTTACCGCCCAAAGATGCCCTTGAAGAATTGAGCCAGTTTGTTGTGCTTCTTCTTGCGGTCCACATCGGCCTGGCTTTTAACCCAGGCGACCTGGACGACGCGGCGCTCGCCGGAGAACGGTAAATGGCCGTGCCATGAATTGTCGGAGCGCAAGAACGCGAACATGGTACCCATGACCGGTGGTACCTCGAGCTTAAAGGGCTCAAAATTCTTGCCGTCATAGAGGACCCGCAATCGTCCGCCCTCATCCTGTTCCCACTCGTCGTTCATGTAGACGAGCATCGTCATGACCTTAGACGGGCCGTCCGTATGGATTGCACCGTATTTCGGCTGCGAGCGCTTCATGATCGTGGTGAGGCGTGGGTAGGGGCTCAGATCGATCCCGAACTTCTTCGATAGGGCCGCGGTCAGTTCGGGACCTTCGAGCTCGTCGATGAGCTGCTTGAAGCGCCCATGGAGCTTGACCTCATCGACGGTCAAATAACCGGGCTTGTCGATCTGAGGAAAATCCCGCCGGATATCCTCGATAGCGTCGTCTTTCAGGAAGCCGGATGCCAGAAGATGATCGTAAGGCTCTCGAGATTGCTGCGCATTTTGAAGGGCGGACAGGTTGATGAGGCTCATGGTTCTCTCTCATTGCGCCCCACCTTTCGTTTATGGCGAGGCGCTCCAGATCCCTTGAGGTTGTACCGAGCTTACGAAAAAATCAAATCTCCGTGAAACCTCAAGCTGCGATCTCGATCACCGGCTCCATGTTGAGAAGCTTGCCGAGCCCCTTCATGCGCCCGGTCAGGCGCTCGTTGGCGAGGTCCTGCATGTAGGCCGGCAGTTGCAGCACCACCTGACTGCCGCGCGCGCGTAACGGAGCCTGCGGGAGAATGCCTTCCATGGAGACGGAAACCGGGTAGGCCACGCGCATAAGGGCCGCGAGCAGGCGAGCGCGTTCGAGATAGCGAGGACCGGCGAGCGACTTGATGCGCGAGCCTACCTTGTCCGGCGAGAGGCCCTCGTGCCGGAAGAAGATGGCGAGCGCGAGATAGGCGCGGCCCGGATGGTCAAGGCCCGCGAAGGCGCCATAGGCGATGAGGTTGAGGCTCTGCTCGCCGCGATAATCGGGATGGGCGCGCCAGCCGATATCGGCGAGTAGGCAGGCGGCGCGGCGCAGGCGGGTTTCGGTTTCCGATTCCGTGAGCCCAAGGCTCTTCATGAAGCCTTCGGTCCACTCGCACAGCTCCTCGCCGTGACGCGGCGAGCGGGAGCGCAGCAGGTTCAGGTCGCTGGCCGCGGCGATCAGCGGATCGCGCTTCTGCGTTTCCGGAGCGAGCTTGTCGAAAAGCACGCCTTCGCGCACGCCGAAAGCGGAGATCGCTATTTCCTTCGGCTCGCCGAGACGGATGATTTCTTCCAGCACGATGGCGCCATAGGCGAGCAGCGGGCGTCGGGCCTCGGACACGCTCTCGATATCCTTCAGCGTCTTGGAATCGACCTCCTCCACGAGATGAAGGAAGTCGAGCCCGCCTTTCGGATCGAGGATGTAGCTGTGCATGATGTGGAGCGGATAATCGGTTGCTGCTTGATGCAGGCGCGCAAGCGCACGCCATGTGCCGCCCACCGCGTAGAACGTCCGCCCGTGCAGGCTTTCGAGATATTCGGGAGCCCGTTCGAGCGCGGCCCGCACGATCCTCTGCGCCTTTCTCAACGACCCGCCGCTCACGTCCTGCAGGGCAAGGCCGCCGAGAGGCATGGTGGTGCCCTGCCCGATCGTTGAGCCCTTCACATCGACGAGTTCGAGGCTGCCGCCGCCCATGTCGCCGGCGATGCCGTCCGGCTGATGAAAGCCCGCGACGATGCCGAGCGCCGAGAACCGCGCCTCCTCCGCACCTGACAGCAGGCTGATGGGCCGGCCGCAGGCTTTCGCGGCGGCCTCTAGGAACGCCGGGCCGTTCGACGCATCGCGCGCGGCGGCGGTGGCCAGCACGAAGACATCGGAGACCTGCATGGTGTCGCAGAGCACGCGGAAACGGGCGAGCGCGCGCAGCGCCCGATCGACGGCCTCGTCGTCGAGACGGCCCGTGGTGGCCACATGGCGGCCGAGACCGCAGAGCACTTTCTCGTTGTAGATGGGCGTGAGCGCGCGCGCCATGCCCTCATAGGTCACGAGACGGACCGAGTTCGAACCGATATCGATGATGGCGACGGGACGGCCTATTTTGAGCCGTCCCTGAGCCTCGCGGCCAACGGTTTCCATGTCAGCGTTGTCCCCGCTTCGCAAGCGCCTTGGGGCTGGAGGTCTTGAGGGATTTACCACGGCCGGACAGACTCGGATTGGTCATGAAATACTTGTGGGCGTTGAATGGTTCCTCGCCCTTGGCGGGAACAACCCTGCGGCTGGTGCCGTCGGGCAGCACGGTCCAGCTCTGCTCGTTGTCCAGCAGGTTGGCCAGCATGATCTGGTCGAGAACCTGCTGGTGCACGGTGGTGTTGACGATGGGCAGCAGCGCCTCGACGCGGCGGTCGAGGTTGCGCGACATGAGGTCGGCTGAGGAGATGTACACATGCGCCTTCGGATTGGTCAATCCGAGCCCGTTGCCGAACGCATAGATGCGCGTGTGCTCCAAGAAGCGCCCGACGATGGACTTCACGCGGATGTTCTCGGACAGACCCTTGATGCCGGGACGCAGGCAGCAGATGCCGCGCACGATGAGATCGACCTGCACGCCGGCCGCGCTCGCATCGTAGAGCGCGTCGATGATATCGGCATCCACTAGCGAGTTGCACTTGCACCAGATGGCGGCGGGCCGTCCCGCCTTCACATGCTCGATCTCCTCCCCGATGCGCTGAAGGAGGCGCTTCTTCAAGGTCAGCGGCGAAACCGCCATGCGCTCCAGCTCGGCGGGCTCGGCATAGCCTGTCACGAAGTTGAAGATGCGCGAGACATCGCGGCCAATCACCGGATCGGCGGTGAAATAGGACAGGTCCGTATAGATGCGCGCGGTGATCGGGTGGTAGTTGCCCGTGCCCACATGGCAATAGGTGATGAGCTGGCTGCCCTCGCGCCGCACCACCATGGAGAGCTTGGCGTGGGTCTTCAGCTCGATGAAGCCGAACACGACCTGCGCGCCTGCTCGCTCCAGATCGCGCGCCCAGCGGATATTGGCTTCCTCGTCGAAGCGCGCTTTCAGCTCCACGAGGGCCGTGACGGATTTGCCTGCCTCCGCCGCCTCGGCGAGCGCCGCGACGATGGGTGAATCCGAGGATGTGCGGTAAAGCGTCTGCTTGATCGCCACCACGTTCGGATCGCGCGCCGCCTGACGCAGAAACTGCACCACGGCGTCGAAGGATTCATACGGGTGATGGACGATGATGTCCTTCTCACGGATCGCGGCGAAACAATCGCCGCTATGCTCGCGGATGCGCTCGGGAAAGCGCGGGTTGTACGGTTTGAACTTGAGGTCCGGGCGTTCCAGGCCGACGAGCTGCGAGAGATCGCGCAGGCCCATCATGCCTTCGACCACGAACACCTCGTCCGCAGCGACTTCCATTTCTTCGGCCACGAAGAGGCGCAGGTCCTCCGGCATGGTGGCTTCCACCTCGAGGCGGATCACGCTGCCGCGCCGGCGCTGCTTGAGCGCCGTCTCGAAGAGCTGCACCAGATCCTCGGCCTCTTCCTCCACTTCCAGATCGGAATCGCGGATGACGCGGAAAGCGCCCTGCCCCTGCACATTGTAGCCGGGGAAAAGGCGGCTCGTGTAGAGCACGATCATCTGTTCGAGCGCGATGAAGCGCGCCGATCCGGTTTCCGCGAAATCCGGCAGGCGAATGAAGCGCTCGCCCCGCGTCGGCAGGCGGATCAGTGCGTTCAACACCTTGCCGTCGCTCTGGCGCACCAGCTTCAGGCCAATGGACGAGCTCAGATTGGGAATGAACGGGAACGGATGCGCCGGATCGACGGCGAGCGGTGTGAGCACGGGAAAGATGTGATTGAGGAAATAATCCTCGAGCCACGACGCCTCGGCCTTCGTCAGGCCCGGCCCTTCCACGAGGATGATACCCTCTTCCTGCAACGTCTCGCGCAGCTCGCGCCAGCGGCGCTGCTGATCGGAGGCGAGAAGCGAGACCTCGACCGTGATCTTCGCCAGTTGCTCCTGGGGGCTCAAGCCGTCCTGCGAGACGGTGGACACGCCGGAGCGCACCTGGCCCCGCAGGCCCGCGACACGGACCATGAAGAACTCGTCCAGGTTCTCGGCCGAGATCGACAGGAAGCGCAGTTGCTCAAGCAGCGGGTGATTGCGGTTCGAGGCCTCCTCCAGCACCCGGCGATTGAACTGGAGCCACGACAATTCGCGGTTGATGAAACGCTGCGGGAACCGCCGCAGCACCGCGCCGTCGAGCTCGATATCCGGCGGGGCCTTCGGCATAGGGGCCTCGCTGACGGTCTCGACTTCCTTCAAAGCAATTTTACTACGCACCTCGATCTCCGCGGCATCCTTTTCCGGCGTCCGTTTTGCTTTGGACTTTGCGACGGTTTCACGACGGTTGGACGCCAAGGCGTTTTGATCAGGCTTCACTCGTTATCATCCGTTTCCTGTGAGGCTCCGAGAATCTCGGCTGCAATTGCCCGCGATACGCGCCGCCCCCGGCTGAGCGCTTCCTTGTCGAGAAGCGTCACCAGCTCGGAAGCCCGCGCCAGCGAGCGTTCGATCCGGAGCGAAATATAATCGACAACGGACGTGTCGACCACGAGTTGCCTGTCTACGAACAGCTTCACCAGAACGGCCTTCAGCAAGGCATCGTCCGGCGCGTCGAGCGTTACGCTGGGCGCGAGGCGCAGGCGGGAGAGAAGATCGGGCGTGCTTAAGCCCCAACGATCCGGCGGCGTCTCGCTGGTAATCAGCAGCGCGGCCTTCTTCTCCCGGGCGAGGTTGAGAAGATGGAACAGGGACGCTTCGTCCCGCGCGCCCCGGTCCATGTCCTCGATGGCGAGCGCCCCGTTCGAGATGAGATGCGGAACCTTGTCCTGCGTGATCTCGGAGGCATCGACGGTCCAGGCGTGGGCGTTGGTGGCCCAGATCGAGGCCAGATGGCTCTTGCCGCTGCCCCTGGGGCCGATGAGCAGGAGAATGGTGTCGGGCCATTCCGGCCAGCTTTCGATCAGCCCATACGCCTGCTCGTTCGACGGGCTGACGAGGAAGTCCTCCGCGCCGAAACGCGGGTCCAGCGSTAGGTCGAAGGCCAGCTGCTTGGGCACATCAGGCATTGAAATCTGCCTTGTCGTCGACCCGGGGGTTGATGATCGTCGGCCCGGAACCCTGATGAAGTGGGCTCGCCAGATATTGCCGCAGGGCAAAGCGGGCGATCACGCCCATGGCGGCGGCGAGCGGCACCGCGAGCAGAAGCCCCACGAAGCCGAAAAGCGTGCCGAAGGCGAGCAGCGCAAACATGAGCCAGACCGGGTGCAGGCCCACGGAATCGCCCACCAGCTTGGGCGACAGTATGTTGCCCTCCACGAACTGGCCGAAGACGAAGATGCCGAGCGTCGCCAGGATCATGGTCCAGTCGGGCCAGAATTGCACGATGGCGACGCCCATGGAGAGGATGAGGCCCGTGAGCGAGCCCACATAGGGGATGAAGCTCAGGAGCCCCGCCGTCATGCCGATGAGGGAGCCGAAATTCAGCCCGATCACGGTCAGGCTGACCGCGTAGAAAGTACCGAGGATCAAGCACACCAACGCCTGTCCGCGCACGAAACCCGCGATGGCCCGGTCGATGTCATGGGCGATGGCCCGGATCGTCTCCCGCTGGCGCACGGGCATCCAGGAATCGACGGTCCTCACCATGCGGTCCCAATCGACCAGCATGTAGAAAGCAACGACTGGCGTCACGACCAGCAGCGAGAAGATGCCGAGCAGCGCCTGCCCACCGGACCAGAGGCCCTGGAGGAAGGCCGCGATCCAGGCGACGCCCTGGCTTATCAGGTTGCCGACGGAGGTCTGCATCTCCGGCAGGGTGCCGTTGGCGCCGAGCCTTTCGAGCAGCGGCTTAAGCTGCTCGTTCGCCAGTTCCTGAAGCCGCGCCACGTAGCCTGGCAGCCGCTCGACGAAGGCCCCGACCTGCTGGGCCGCGAAAGGCACCAGGATCATGAGGGTCACGATGAAGACCAGAATGAAAATGACCAGGATCAGCAGGCTCGCGCCCAGGCGACCGATGCCGACCTTCTGGAGCTTGTCGGCCATGGGATCGAGGAGATAGGCCAGGGCGAAGCCCGCCACGAAGGGTAGCAGAATGCCCCGGAACAGGAACAGCAGAAGCACCGCCACCACGAGCGCCGCTATCCAGAATCCGATCTGCCGTTGGATCGTCATCGATACTCCATACACTTAAACGCGGCGTCACACGGCCATGTGCCGCAGCCAGCCCCCGAGATAGGCACCAGCGGAAGCCACGGTCAAGGTGGCGACCGCCAGCATGGCGATATCTTCAAGTCCGCCGAGCTCCGCGCCGAAAGCGTTGGCGGCGAGCGCAAAGGCCGCAAAGGCAATCTGCGCCACGGTGTTCAGCTTACTCACCATCAGCGGCTTGATCTCGACGGGGCGGCTCATGACCCAGGACAGGAGCACCGCCGCCACGATCATCGCATCTCTGGAGACCACAATAATGGCGAGCCAGCTCGGAATCGCCCCGACAACGGCCAGCGTCACATAGATCGAGACCAGCAGCGATTTGTCGGCCAAGGGGTCGATATAGGCCCCGAACTCGCTTTTCATATCGAAATGCCGGGCGATGAACCCATCGACCGCATCCGATATCCCCGCCACCACGAACAGCACGAACGCTGTCGTCCACCGATGCTGCATGATCATCACGATCACGATGGGGACCATGATGAGCCGGGCGATAGTGATGATATTCGGGATCGTCATCGGAGATGATGATGGCCGGTTGGGCGGCGGAGTTCAATGGCAGAGGGTGGATGGGGATAAGATGGCTCCCTGAACCGAACCTTTCCGGTCATGACCGGGCTTGACCCGGCTATCCACGCCTTTGAGCGATGATGACCTGGATCCCCGGAACAAGTCCGGGGATGACGGCGGAGGCCAATATCGGACGGCATCAAAAATTCTTGCCTCTTAGGCCCTCTCGCCTTACTCCCCACCCAACACGGGGTGTCCCATGACCGAGAAGCAGACGAACGGCCTGACCTATGCCCAAGCGGGCGTCGATATCGACGCAGGCAATGCCATGGTCGACCAGATCAAGCCCCTGGTGCGGTCCACGCGCCGCCCTGGCGCGGATGCCGAGATCGGCGGGTTCGGCGGCCTGTTCGACCTCAAGGCTGCGGGCTTCAAGGACCCGATCCTGGTGGCGGCCAATGACGGCGTCGGCACCAAGGTGAAGATCGCCATCGACACGGGCATCCACGACACCATCGGCATCGATCTCGTGGCCATGTGCGTGAACGACATCATCGTCCAGGGCGCGGAGCCCCTGTTCTTCCTCGATTACTTCGCCACCGGAAAGCTCTCTCCCGAAGTCGGCGTCCATATCGTCAAGGGCATCGCCGAGGGCTGCCTCCAGGCGGGCTGTGCGCTGATCGGCGGCGAGACGGCGGAGATGCCCGGCCTCTATGCCAAGGGCGATTACGACCTCGCCGGTTTCGCCGTGGGTGCGGCCGAGCGCGGCACCCTGCTGCCGAAGGATGTGACCGTCGGCGACGTGCTGATCGGCCTGCCCTCCTCCGGCGTCCATTCCAACGGCTTCTCCCTGGTCCGCCGGATCGTGGAGCATTCCGGCCTTAACTGGGATGCGCCCGCTCCCTTCGCGCCGAGCAAGACTCTGGCCGAAGCGCTGCTCGAGCCGACCCGGATCTATGTGAAGGCCCTACTTCAGGTGCTTAGGGGCGGAGATGGCATCAACGCGCTCTGCCACATCACCGGCGGCGGTTTCCCCGACAATATCCCGCGCGTCCTGCCGGACGGCGTCGGCGTGCGGCTCGATCTCGATGCGATCAATGCCCCGCCCGTCTTCGGCTGGCTCGCCAAGACCGGCGGCGTCGCCGAGGCCGAGATGCTGCGCACCTTCAACTGCGGCATCGGCATGATCGTGGTGGCGAGCGCTGATAAGGCGGACGCGGTCATCGAGCGTCTGCGCCAAGCCGGTGAGAACCCGGTGCGCATCGGCGAGACCATCGCTCACACGGGCGGCGAGCCTGTGCTGACGGCTGGTTCCCTGAAGCTCTAATGCCCCGCCGCGTCGCCATTCTCATCTCGGGGCGCGGGTCCAACATGGTCTCGCTGATCGAGGCCGCCGGGAGCACCAACTTCCCTGCCGAGATCGCGCTCGTGCTCTCCAATCGTCCCGGTGCGGTCGGGCTGGAGCGTGCGCGGGAGGCCGGCATCGCCACAGTGGCGATCGATCACAAGACCCATCCGACCCGCGAAAGTTTCGAGCAAGCGATGGATGAGGCACTGGCATCCCACGGCATCGAGTTCATCTGCCTCGCCGGTTTCATGCGCGTGCTCACGGACGGATTCGTGGAGCGGTGGGCCGGACGGATGATCAACATCCACCCTTCCCTCCTGCCCCTGTTCCGCGGCGTGCACACCCATCGGCGTGCGCTGGAGGAAGGCGTTCGGGTCCATGGTTGCACCGTGCATTTCGTGGTGCCGGAACTCGATGCCGGCCCCATTATCGCCCAGGCCGTCGTGCCGGTGGTGCCGGGCGACACCGAGGAGAGTCTTTCCGCCCGCATCCTCGTGCAGGAACACGTTCTCTATCCGAAGGCGA
The DNA here is from genome assembly GCF_054049475.1 of Microvirga sp. P5_D2. Lineage (NCBI taxonomy): Bacteria > Pseudomonadati > Pseudomonadota > Alphaproteobacteria > Hyphomicrobiales > Methylobacteriaceae > Microvirga > Microvirga sp. P5_D2. The sequence goes on from NZ_JBFUMH010000085.1 coordinate 14,556, forward strand.
TGCGCATGATCTGCGACGGCAGTGCGCGGCTTGAGAATGGGCGGGTCGTGTTTTCAGGACAGTGGAGTGGCGAAGGCTCGCTGCACTCGCCCGCATAACAAACCACGTCATGGCCACACTTGTTGCGGCTATCCACGTCTTCATTGCCAACTCACGAACCTCATCCTGAAGAGCCGCATCAGCGGCGTCTCGAAGGACGATCCAGTGCGTGCTGGAGACGCCTCGCCCTTCGAGACGCTACGCTCCTCAGGGCGAGGCTGTGTTGTGCGTCACAGGCGTGGATGGCCGGGTCAGGCCCGGCCATGACGGCGGAGGGATTAAATCTGCGGCCGCTGGAGCTTGCAGGAATCGATGGCCGACAGCGCCTTCTGGCGCGCCGTGTCGTTGAACACGCCCGTATCGCGATAGGCCTGCACTTCGTCGGCGCTCATGGAGCGCATGGTGCGGCCGGCATAGCAATCGCATTTGCGGCTCAGGGAGATTTCCGTCACGCCCTGCATCTTGGCCTGGGTGATGGAGCAGGCCTGGCTCACGCGCTCGCGCAATTCGGAAACGCTGGCGGTCTTCAGCGCCGGATCGGGCTGGTACATGGTGGGTGTGTTGGAGGCGGCGGCAAAGGCAGCAACTGAGCCCGTGGTGATGGCGAGTGCGGTCAGCAGCACGCGAAGAATGGATGTCATGGAAAGCTCCCCGGAGACAATATCACGTCGGAGCTTAAGAATAGGCTCGGGCGCTCAGGATCAAGGGACAGTCGCAAACAGGCTTAAGAAGGTCTCAACGCTTCGCCCATCCATAACCTCTTCACGAGGACGAAGAGAGAAGTCTCCCTCTTCGTCATGGCCGGGCCTGTCCCGGCCATCCCGATCCAAAAAGCGCAGCGACTCACAGCATCGGGATCACCGGCACAAGGCCGATGATGACGTGCGAGTTTCGTGGGCTTTCTTGGCCGGACACTCAGGATGAGGGCTGTATTGCTTACCAGGCTTACCGTTCTACCCAACAACCGGCTCGGTCCGCCCGCGAATGACCGCCTGCGCTGCTTCAGGCGCAAGATCGGACGACGCCTTCTCCAACGCCACGCGATTATCGTGGAACGCCGCGCCGCCGTAAGGCGCGACCTGATCGCCGCCGGTGAGCGTGTTGATGCCGCGGCCCTGCGGATGGGCCTTGTTCGGCCAGATGCCTTCCGCGATCAGCACGCCGCGCCTCACGCCTTCGAACAGCTTCGCGCGCAGGTAAACCTCGCCGCGATGGTTCTTCAGCTTCACCCAATCGCCGTCCGTGATGTTCAGTCGCTCCGCATCGAGCGGATGCACCATCACCTCGGGCCGGCCCTCCTTCGCGACGGAGCTCGGCGTCTCGGTGAAGGATGAGTTGAGGAAGCTGCGCGCCGGGCTCGTCGCAAGACGGAACGGATATTCCTCCGTCGCTGCTTCGATCACGCCCCAATGGTCAGGAAAGGCTGGCATGCTGGCCCATGGCCCCATCGGGCCGTTGTTGGAGGACGGCACCTTGGTCCAGTCGGGCTTGAAGCGGAACTTGCCGTCGGGATAGCCGAAGCCCTTCAGGTAATGAGACTCCTCGAACGGCGGCTGCACGTCCTTGTGCACCGCGACTTCAAGTTCCTCGATGCTACCCCAGCCGGAATTGCGCAGGGTCCAGTCGATAATCTCGCGCGGCTCCATGTCGAACCCGCGATGCGTGGCGCCGATGCGCTTGGCGAGCGCACGCGTGACCTCGTGGTTCGACCGGCATTCGCCGGGCGCGTCGATGAGCTTCGGGCCCATCTGAAAATGCTGATGCCCGCCGCCGGAATAGAGATCGTCGTGCTCCATGAACATGGTCGCGGGCAGCACGATGTCGGCCATCATCGCCGTCTCGGTCATGAACTGCTCATGCACGCAGACGAACAGATCCTCGCGGGCGAAACCCTGCTTCACCAGCTCCTGCTCCGGCGCGACGGAAACCGGGTTGGTGTTCTGGATCAGCATGGCCTTGATCGGCGGGCCGTTGTGAAGAGCTTCCGCATCGCCCGTGAGCACGCGGCCGATCTGCGATTGATCGAGATTTCGGATCGTCGGATCGCGCGCGTCATGCGCCTCGATGAGCGCCTTGTTCCAGTGGAAGATGCCGCTGTTGGAGTGAAACGCGCCGCCGCCCTCATGCTGCCACGCGCCGGTGACGGCGGGAATGCACGAGGCCGCATGCATGTTGACCGCGCCGTTGCGCTGGCGGCCGAAGCCGTAGCCGAGACGGAAGAACGTGCGCTTGGTTTCGCCGACGAGTTTCGCGAAGGCTTCGATCTCCTCCACCGACAAACCGGTGATGGCGGAGGCCCAGACGGGATCGCGTGTTTTCAGATGCTCTTCGAGTTCGCGCGGATGGTCGGTGTAGCGCTCCAGATATTCGCGATCCGCATGACCGTCGCGGAAGAGAACATGCATGACTGCGCAGGCGAGCGCGCCGTCCGTGCCGGGCTTCACCAGCAACGCCATGTCGGCCTGCTTCATGGTGGCGTTCATGTAGATGTCGATGGCGACGATCTTCGCGCCGCGCTCCTTTCGGGCGCGCATGGCGTGCGTCATCACATTGACCTGGGTGTGCACTGGGTTCGTGCCCCAGATCACCACACAATCGGATACCGCCATCTCGCGCGGGTCCGCGCCCGCGAGCTTGCCGGTGCCGGCGACATAGCCGGTCCAGCCCATGGGCGTGCAGATGGTGGAATACTGGCCGGAATATTTCTTCACATGGCGCAGGCGATTGATGCCGTCGCGCATCACGAGGCCCATGGTGCCTGCGTAGTAATAGGGCCAGACCGCTTGCGCGCCGAAATCCGCCTCGGTCTTTAGGAAGGCTTTCGCGACGATATCCAGCGCCTCGTCCCAGGAGATGCGCTCGAACTGGCCAGAGCCCTTCGGCCCCGTGCGCTTCATCGGATAGAGTACCCGATCCGGATGATGAATGCGCTCCGCGTAGCGGGCCACCTTCGCGCAGATCACGCCAGCCGTGTAGCTGTTGGACTTCGCTCCATGCACGCGCCCGATGCTCCGCCCCTCGATCACCTCGACATCGAGGGAACAGACGGACGGGCAATCATGGGGGCAGACGGAGGCGCGGCGGTCGATGCGGGGAGCTTGGTTCATGGCGGGCGCATGATGAGGGAAAGGGCAGAAAATGAAAAGGCCGCCCTAAGGCGGCCTGATCGTAGAGGTTCGGAAGCCTGATGGCTTAGCCGACGATCTCGTTGCCCGAGAAGAACTGGGCGATTTCGATCTTGGCGTTGTCCTGGCTGTCGGAGCCGTGGACGGAGTTCTCGCCGATGGACTTGGCGTAGAGCTTGCGGATCGTGCCCTCGGCAGCGCTCTCCGGGTTGGTGGCGCCCATGATCTCGCGGTAGCGGAGCACGGCGTTCTCGCCCTCGAGAACCTGCACGACGACCGGAGCGGAGACCATGAAGTCCACGAGCTCACCGAAGAAGGGACGCTCCTTGTGGACGGCGTAGAAGGTCTCGGCCTCGCGGCGGGACATCAGAATGCGCTTCTGAGCCACGATGCGCAGGCCGGCCTGCTCGATGACGGCATTGACGGCGCCGGTCAGGTTACGCTCGGTTGCGTCGGGCTTGATAATGGAGAATGTGCGCTCGATGGCCATGTCATTTGCTCTTCAAGAGGGAAAATCGGAAAGTGCGGCGCTTATAGCGGCGCGCCCCCCCGCCCTCAAGCGCCTTTTCGACCTTAGTCGAGGTAGCGGGCCTCCTTCTCTTGGAAAGCTTAACCGGCTGCTCTAGCCTCACCCTGGAAGACAGGCTCCGAGGGAGAAACCCATGAAACCTGCAACCCTTTCCATTCTTTGCGTTTTTCTATCTTTGGGGGCAGTTCAGGCCCAGCCTTCCGACCCGAGCGGCACCTATTTGAGCGAGACCGGCGAAACGCGGGTGCAGATCGCCAAATGCGGCGAGGTTCATTGCGGCATCATTCTATCGGTACAGGGCGAGACGAAGGACGTGCACAACCCGGATGCCGGCCTCAAAACCCGCAACCTCGTCGGCATCCAGATGATCTCGGACATCCGGCCTGCCCCGGACGGCTTCACAGGAAAGCTCTACAATTACAAGGACGGTCGGACCTATACAGGCAAGATGACCTTCGCCGGAAAGGCCATGCAGCTCTCAGGCTGCGTCCTCGGCGGCCTGATCTGCCGGTCGCAGACTTGGGCGAAGGTGAAATGAAGCCCCAGACGGTCATCCCAGATGGCGTTAATCGATCCGGGATGACGCTTTCGATTACCGCGCTTTCTGCCCGAACAGGATGGCCTGAACGGCCGGGTCCTTCATATCGTTGGAGCCGCGATCCTCGGCACCGACCACAAGCGCCCGCTTGACCGCAGGGCGCTCCAGCACCGCACTCAGCCAGCGCTTCACATGCGGGAAATCCTCGATATTTTGGCCCTGGCGCTCCCAGAGCTTCGCCCAGGGGGCGATGGCCATATCGGCGATGGAATACTCGCCCGCCACGAATTCGCGGTCCGCGAGGCGCTTGTTAAGCACGCCGTAAAGGCGGTTGGTCTCGTTGGTGTAGCGCTCGATGGCGTAGGGCACCTGCTCCGGCGCATAGATGCGGAAATGGTGCGTCTGGCCGAGCATGGGGCCGAAGCCGCCCATCTGCCAGAACAGCCATTGATCGACCTCGACGCGGGTGCGCTCGTCCTGAGCATAGAACCGGCCCGTCTTGCGTCCGAGATACTGAAGAATGGCGCCGGATTCGAAAACCGAGATCGGCTGCCCGTCCGGTCCGTCGTGGTCGATGATGGCCGGCATCTTGTTGTTGGGGGAGAATGCCAGGAACTCCGGCTTGAACTGATCGCCCTTGCCGATATTCACCGGATGGACCGCGTAGGGCAGCCCGCATTCTTCGAGCATGATGGTGATCTTCCACCCGTTCGGGGTCGGCCAGTAATAGAGATCGATCGGTTTCTGCGTGGAAGCCGCCATGGCATGCCTCTCCTTGGGGAACGATACAGGTCGGCGCGAAGGTTAAGATATAAGATCGGGGCTCGCATCCTTATAGACAATGGATTGCAGTGGATAGAAGGCATGGCTGACCCGGCAGCCTTGCATGTTTCATTGTTTCATATGAGATAAATCGAGCGCAGGTGAATGCGCCTAAGGGGAAACCGATGATCAAGAAACTTGCCGTTGCGGCACTTGCAACCGCCATGACCCTGTCCGTCGCCGCCACCGTTCAGGCGGCTGGAGAGGCAAAGCCGAAGAAGGAGCCGACCGCCGCCCAACTCGCCGCCCGCGAGCGCATGACGAAGTGCAGCGCCGAGTGGAAGGAAGCCAAGGTCTCCAAGAAGCTGGAGTCCGGCATGAAGTGGCCGAAGTTTTGGAGCGCCTGCAACACGCGCCTCAAGGGCGGCACGAAGGCTTAATCGCACGACTGATAGAGCACTCTCTTGGTAAGGGAGTGCTCTTCATGCCTCCAGCCCGGATTGAAGCACTTCTTCAAAGCTTCTTCTTGAAGCCCTCATGACTCCGCGAGAATCCCAGCCGCTCGTAGAAGCGGTGCGCGTCCTTGCGGGTCTTGTTGGAGGTCAGCTCCATCGCGGCGGCGCCGTTGGTGCGGGCGTAGTCTTCCGCGAAGGCCATCATGCGCGCGCCGATACCGCCGGAGCGACGGGCGGACTTCACCTTTACGCTCTCGACCTTCACGCGCATGGCGCCGCGCCCGGTGAGATTGGGGATGAAGGTAAGCTGGAAAGTGCCGACGACTTCATTGCCATCGACGGCGACGAACAGCGTGTTCTCCGTCGAGCGGGCGATGGCCTGGAACGCCGCCTCGTAGGCAGGCTTCGTCTCAGGATTCCACGCATCGCCGTGCGATCCCAGCTCATCCTCTTCATGCAGGCGGATGATCGCTTCGAGATCCTCGAAGCGCGCTTCCCGAACGAGAATGTCACTCATGCCGCAGACCTCGATTCCATGGGCAGCATGTCCTTAGGAGCCTTGAACCCCGGCAAGGCCTCGATGCGCTCCGCCCAGGCCTTCAGCTGCGGATATTCGGCGAGATCGATGCCCGCTTCGCCCGCAACAGCTACGACACCGTAGATATCGACATCGGCGATGGTCATGCCCTCGCCCACCATCCACGTGCGGCCAGCCAGATGCGCCTCGACGACGGAAAGCCCCGCCCTGGCACTGCCGATGCAATCCTCGAACACCTCAGGCGCCGCCTTCCGGATGCCGAGTTTGATGACGCGGGCGCGATAGAGCGGTGCTGCAAGACGGTCGAAATCCCAATAGAGCCATTCGCGCGCCTGAAGCCGCTCGTCCAAGGTCGCGCCGCCGAACTTAGCCATGGCATCGGAGAGATATTCGAGGATCGCCGCCGATTGGCAGAGATGCCGGCCGTTGTTCCGGTCCAGAAGCAGCGGCACCTGGCCGTAGCGCTGGCGCGACAGATGCGGCTGCTGCTTGTGCTCGCCGGCCATCATGTTCACGTGCACATAATCGAAAGGCTCGCCCATCAGCGAGAGCATCAAGGCGACCTTGTAGGTCGGCCCCGAAAACGCGAATCCGTGAAGCTCGAAACGTGCGGCCATGTTCCCCCCTGTGTGCAACAGCTTTGGCGGGACTTTATTGGATTGCTTCGCGGTCAGAAAGATTGAAAATCGCCCTGAAGGTCCAGCTCATCAATCTCTACCCTCGTCCTTCGAGACGCCTGCTGTGCAGGCCCTCGGGATAAGGTCCATGGGAAGCTGAACATCGAGCCAGACCGCAAGGATGGTGCCATGGCCAGTATAGATCGCGAACGCAAGCTTCTGCAGCAGAGTATTGCCATCGCGGCGACGCTCCCCGTGGCGATCGGGCTCTATGGCGTCCTCTTCGGTCAGGCGCTCACGGGCGATGCGGTGAGCATCTCGGCGGAGAGCCACTTTCGGTTTCTGTCCGGCCTGCTTCTCGGCATTGGTCTGTGCTTCTGGAGCACCCTGCCCAGCATCGAAATCAAGACCGGCCGCTTCAGGCTGCTGACCCTCCTTGTCGTGATCGGCGGCTTGGGCCGTCTCATCGGCCTCGCCCTCACCGGCCTGCCCTCCCTCTTCATGATCGGCGGCCTTGTCGTCGAGCTGGCTGTCGCTCCCGTCCTGTGTATCTGGCAGACGCGGGTCGCGAACCGCTACGCCGAGGAATACGGTGTCGCTTAAGCTTAGCCGCCCGATTGTCTCATTCATGGCCTGAGCCGCCAATTGATCGGTGGAGAATAAGATTTTTTGCCGAATTTCCTGCTGAAATCGGCCCTTCGCCTTGAACTTTGCCATCTTCTGGAGCCATTTTCCAAATGATGTGACGAGGTGTGTTGCTTAAATTCCCTGTTGTCGCCTGCCTCGTCCGCACCTCCAGGGAGGTGACACCATGAGTGAGAACCAAACTCTTTTCGCGCTTTTGCGACAATCGGCGGATGGCGCCATTGTCGATCTCATCGAGCGCCTGATCAATGACGCCCCCGATCATGAATTGAACCGCGTGAACGTTCTTGCGTTCGCGGCCAAGCACGACCTCGATGAAGAGAGGACCATCGCGGCCTTTCTGCATGCGGCACGGCTCGGGCTTTTCGAGCTGTCCTGGAATGTGCTTTGTCCCGGATGCGGCGGGGTGCTGGACGCGGGCACGAGCCTGAAATCCGTCAATCAGGAGGAGTACAGCTGCGCTTTATGCGCGGCGGGCTATGAGCCGACCTTGGACGAGATGGTCGAGGTTACGTTCACGGTCAACCCAAG
>NZ_JBFUMH010000086.1:0-22167 GCF_054049475.1 Microvirga sp. P5_D2
GATCAAGGTTCGCCCCCGGGCCGCCACAGCCAGCATCAACATACGTCCGTTTGAGGAACTTGGTGTGGAAGGGGCTCCCTTGGCTTTGGACGCCTCCCGCCGGGCGATCGCGGCCGTCGACGCGGATGAGGGTGTCTCGCCTTATCGGCGCGATGGGTTTGAGCCTATCCTTCGTGCCTGTCAGGCCCGTCTGGATGCCGAAGGCATATACTTGCCCGATCGCCAGGCATTGGCGCCCGACCAGCCGATGCCGCCGGCCGGCGAGCACCTGACCGTCTCGGACCGTTGGGCTCTATTTGCCCGGAGACGGTCCGACAGCTTCATCCTGGCGGATCTTGAGAACCTGAAGAAGTCGGTCGAAAAGGCAGCTGAGGAGGGCTCGTTGCCGGGCCCGGCTCAGACCCTCGTGATGGGGCCTTCCACCGCACAGCCAGATGATATCTGGGCTCCGTTGGGGAACCGGGTTGGCGAGACCATCGGGGGAACATCCGAGGCGGCACCCCAGGCTGAGGCGATGGACCTCTTCTTCCCCAAGCCCTTCAACGATGATCAGATCGAGATCGTCCGGCGGCTGGAAGGCACCGACGGGATCGTCGTCCAAGGTCCGCCCGGCACGGGCAAGACGCACACGATCTCCAACATCATCTGCCATTACATGGCCACAGGCCGGCGGGTTCTGGTCGTGTCCCATCGGGAGCCCGCCCTTGCGGTCCTGCGGAACCAGCTGCCCGAAGGGGTCCGGGATCTCGCGATCAGCATCACGGCCACGGAGCGAGAAGGATTCAAGCAGCTCGAGGCGGCTGTGCGCCTCCTGCAGTCTGTCGTCGAGAGCACCAAGCCCAGCGAGCAGTCGCGTCTGATCCGTGACCTGGAATCTTCTGTCGTTGGCCTCCGGACCCGACTTGAGGAAGTTGACAAGGAGATCGAGCGGTTCGCCATGTTGCAGCTCGCTCCGACCAGAGCTGGCGAGCGGCCCGCGGAGCTTGCAAAACGGATTGTCTCCTCGGCAGAGCAATACAGGTGGTTCGAGGATCGCCCGGAGCAGTCCGCCCAGGATGTTGATCTGTCAGACGATGAGATCTCCGCTCTTCGAGCGGCGCGTGTGACCCTCGCTTCCCGGCTCGAGCACCTGGATGCGGTGCTCCCGTCCGTTGAGGATCTGCCCGATGCGGAGGTCATTGCCCGGCTGCATGAGGACCTCGTCCGGTCCGAGCGCTTCGCGCAGGCCGCCGCACGAGATAGCTCGCTGACTATCCGCATCGGTTCGGCTGGTGCCATCGGGCAGGCTCTGCGAGGAGCCGAAGCCCTTGAAACCCTGCAGCGTGTTCAGACGCTCGCCAAAGCCAACCCCTGGCTTGAGCCGGTGGCTCAACATGCGATCGCTGGTGAGAGAGGGGCCTGCGCGCTCGATCTGCTCCTGCGGTTCGCGGAGGACGCAAGGCCGATTGTCGAGGAGCGGAAGCGCTACCTGGCCCAGCCGGTAGAGCTGCCTGATACCTTCGAGCCAGCAGCCGCTGAGGCCACCACGTTGATCGGCCGCCTCGCCAAAGGGGAGGAGGTCTTTGGCTTCTTTGCCTTTCGCGAGAAGGCACTCCGGCCGGTTGTGCAGGCCATCAAGGTGCAAGGGCGCGTGCCGGCTGCTCGTGAAGACTGGGATCACATTCGCCAATATCTCATCTGGCGGGAGCAAGTCGCTTCATTGAGCGTCCGGTGGCGGGCACTGGCCGAGGAGATTGGCGCTCCGTCTGCTGGGTCGGCGCGGGAGATCGAACAGCTCGTTGGCCTTCTTGGTACTCTCCTCGTGGAGGGGGCTGGCGCCATGCGCACGCTCGAGGAGGTCTTCAGCCAAGTCGTACCCGGGGCGAGCTCGCCTCGGGATCTCTGGCGCGATCCAGCTCGGATGGAACATGTCAAGGAGGCACTTCGGAATGCAGCGGCCTCCGCACAGCTCGCCGCCGCGCGCGTTGAAGTGTCCCGGCTCGAAGGGGTCTTCTCGGATGCATCCGGCAAGATCGGACAACTTGCACGAGACCTGCTGGGCGAGGCGATCGGACGATCCGATATCGAGGTGGAGAACATCACCCGGCTCTGGGGTGCCTTGAGACGTCAAATCGATGACTTGAATCAGCACAAGAACCATCTGGCGCTTGTCCGTACTGTCACAGGCCAGATCCGCGAAGCGGGGGCTCCTCTCTGGAGCCGGCGTCTGGCCATAGAACCAGTCGAAGGTGAAACGGATACCTTGACCCCCGTCGACTGGCGTGAGGCATGGGATTGGTCAGTAGCCTCGGCTTACCTGGCGCGTATCGATGACCGGGATCGGTTGCGTAGCCTGGCCGAGGAACGGGTCCGCCTTGATGCAGAAATCAGAAAGACCTTCGAGCGGGTGGTGCGCGAGCGGACCTTTTATGAGCTTGGTCGGTCCATGTCTGGGCCGGTGCGCTCTGCGCTGATGATGTTCGCTACGGCCCTGCGCAAGACCGGCAAGGGCACTGGTAAAGGGGCTGTTCGGCATCGCCGCGATGCCCGGACCGCGATGGCGCAGTGCTATGACGCGATTCCGTGCTGGATCATGCCGACATGGCGGGTTGCGGAGCAGTTGCCTGGCGAGGTTGGCTCGTTCGACCTCGTCATCATGGACGAGGCCTCCCAGTCGGACATCCGTGAGGTCCCAGCGCTTCTTCGCGGCAAGAAGATCCTCGTTGTCGGYGACGACAAGCAGGTGAGCCCGACAGCCGCCTTTATCGAGAACGCAAAGATTGACCGCCTCGAGAACGGCTTCCTCAAAGGGCAGCCCTTCAAGACGCTTCTGCTGCCGGGAGCCTCACTCTACGACCTCGCTAAGGTCATGTTCCCGGACAAGCTGGTCATGCTCAAGGAACACTTCCGGTGCGTTGAGCCGATCATTCGGTTCTCCATGCAGTTCTACCCTGAGCCGCTGGTGCCGCTGCGCGTTCCAACCGCGCATGAACGCCTAGATCCGCCGCTCGTCGACATTTATGTGCCGGACGGGCGCCGCCAGGGCGACAAGCAGAACCCGCGGGAGGCGGAGGTCATTGTCAGTGAGATCCGGAAGGTTGTTGAGGATCCCACCCTTGCGCGTATCGAGGCCCAGGACCGTTGGCGCACGATCGGTGTGGTGTCGCTGATCGGGTCGAAGCAGGCCGCACTCATCAACCGCATGATTCTCGATGAACTCGGGGAAGATGTGATGATGCGCCACCGCATCGCCTGTGGTGACAGTGCCACCTTCCAGGGCAACGAGCGCGACATTGTCTTCCTGTCGATGATTGCCGATCCCAGCAGCAAGCAGGCTCAGACGGCAGCCCAGTTCGAGCAGCGCTTCAACGTGGCGCTCTCCCGTGCCCGCGACCGTCTCGTGCTCGTCCGCTCGGTTCGTGAGGAGGAACTCAAGCCTGACGACCTGAAGGCGCGTGTGATCCGCCATTTCCGTGACCCGATGGCCGGTGCGGTCACGCCGACGGGTGATCTTGAGGCGATGTGCGACTCGGATTTCGAGCGAGTGGTGCTGCGGCGGCTCCTGGAACGGGGCTACCGGGTCACCCCCCAGGTCGGCGCTATGGGGTATCGCATCGATCTCGTTGTCGAGGGAGCGAACGGACGGCGCCTCGCCGTCGAGTGTGACGGGGACCAGTACCATGGTCCAGAGCGCTGGGCGGATGACATGCGTCGTCAGCGCACTCTAGAGCGGGTTGGCTGGCGCTTCTGGCGCTGCTGGGCGTCGAGTTTTACGCTCGACCCGGATGGCTGCATGGACGATCTGTTCGCGACCCTGGAGCGACATGGGATTGAGCCAAGCGACGGTGCTGCCAGTGGTGGGGGGATCACGGCTCATATCACGGCGCCGGAAGCACATATGAAAGGTGATAAGTTCAAGTCGAGTGAGCCCGAGCAGGGAACTCAGCTTCAGGTACAGGATGAGATATCCGTCAAAAGCGCTGAAGGGCTCGCCGGCTCCTCCAATGGGATCCGCGTTGGTGATCGAGTTGCCATCAGATACCTTGATGACAACAAGACAGCGACATTCACATTGAGCGCTACTCGTGACGATCTGATGAATGGCTTCCTGGCTGTAAATTCTCCGTTGGGGAAGGAGTTGGTTGGTTTGACTGAGGAAGACGAGACCGAGTTCCAAGTGAACGGTCGTATGAGGCGTGTGCTCATTGTGCGAACCGAGAGGCGAGTCGCAGCTCACTAGATATCTCGGCCGCTACCCTCCTGAGGTAGTATAAGATTGTATCGGCAGAAGCTGAGATTACGGAAGCAGGTTTCTTGTACTCTCACTTCCAATCGCATGAGGATCAGGACGAGAATACCGCTGTAAGAATAAGTTGGTCTACAAATTTTGGTTCAGATAGAGCGGTCATAGTTAGTTACCGAACCGGACTGGGGTTGGTTGCGCTGAACTGTACTCAAACTGAACCACCTTCGGCCCTGAGCAGATGCGGAGATATTTTAAACTGAGGCTGAGTTTATGACGCTCGAGTTCATCTGGTTTTGCTACTTGCCTTCCACCCAGCTGGTGCCGCACCCTGGACCCGGGCCCCACCGCTGCCTACGGACTGAACGCGAAGCCGGAGATATCGCCCTACGCCGCTGAAAATTTCCGGCTCACTGGAAGTTTTGTCCGCTTCACATGGGGTCTGACGATCTCAACAGGCTTTGGGGTCTGTTAACCCACTAGGAGTTCGTTGTCCTTCTGCAATCTCGCCACTGCTTTTAGCACTGTCTCTCGCGGAGGCGATTGCCTTAGCTTCGATCTCTTCCAGCGTCAGTGCATCGTTGAGTAGCTCACGAATAGGATCGACCATCTTACGATTAAGCTGATTTAGGCGTGACGCCACGTCTATGAAGCACTTGGCAAATGCAGCCTGTGCAGAGGTTATCTCAGTCTTGTGTCCACCGTCACCGCTGTGGACGATTTCACTTCGGGCATGATATACAGCGATTGCACTAGCTTGGTATTCACGGACCTTAGGATCCGATTTGAGGCAAATGCCAATGCGACGGGCAATTCGGGCGGCTCCACCTGGCGCATAATGGTCAGTAAGCAGAGTTTCGAACGCGACTGCTAGCGCGACAATCGCCTCAGACTCCTTTGTCTTTGATCCGAATGAGTGCCTGTACCAGTCGAGAGCTGTCAGAAGACGCCGATATACCCGCGTATGAACTTTCTCGTTCGACGTGAGATTAACATGTCTTAGAAAGCCCTCCTCGACGGTTCGAAGGACAGGGGTCAATTCCTCTTGCAGTAACCTAAACTTCTGGCGATTTAAGGTCTTGGTGCTCAATGTCACTGCAAGATCAGACAGCCGCGCTAATTCCAATGCGCCTACGTTCATTGGCACTCTGCGGATATCAAGTGCTTTCCCAAGCTGTGTCGCTTCGCCGATCAGATAGTGTCCAATATCCAACGTCTCGAAATTGTTGACCGCTGCGGAGGAGAGAAGTTTTCCAACAGATAGGCCAGCGTCAATACTTAAGGCATGCAGCATCACAACCTGAGCCGATGCAATTCGAATCTTCAAGGTATAGATAAACTGATTCTCATAGTTGGCGCCCGTGTAAGAAGAAAGGCGAACGAGGAGCAATGGGTTGTAAATCAACCACTGCATATTGCCGCCACGTGCGTAGTGCTCAATGTCTAAACGGTTAATTGGTGCTGAGATTCCAAGAGCAAAAGCCATCTTCTTCAGGTTAGCGTAAGCTCCGTCAAGTGAGTTGGCTTGAGCTGTAACTGCGAAATTGGCGTCTCTGAATACGGCAATGGTCTTTAGTCTAGACCTGGAGCGGGACAAAGATGGGATCTCCATACCGAATTCAATAAGCGGATAGAGCACGAAGCCTGCACGTTGTACCCCGGCAATTTGCAAACTCTTTAATACACGGCCGAAGATGTCGGGTTGGCCGGTCTTGGCTGCGGACAGAACAAACTCGTCAAGCAGAGAGACACCTACGTAAATGCCCGCCTTCCACAAGACGTTGGCAAGAGCCGCACGGACCGCTACCAAATGGTGGAGGATGCCATTCCTGTCTTTATCATTCAGTATATCCTCGTCTACGACTAGAGTCTCAACGCTGTTGAAGCCTGCCAAGATGTTATGCTTTGAAATCAGATAATTTTCTGATTGTTTCTGCTTAGATGATGTCGGAGCAGTTTGCGTAGGGAACGGCACTTCAGGCATAGATGGATGGCCACTTTTTCGAGTTGTACTGTCTGACTGCTTATATTGACTTATGAGCTATCGCATATTTTAAGTGACGCTAGCTAGCAGTATGAAAGTCCGGGTTGGGACGAGCAGCCATCTCAAACTAGTAGGAGTGGACTAGCGCGGCACTCCAACTTTAGACGTCCCTAACGGTGGATCATTTGAGCGTGGATCCTCAGGCCATTCTGCGCCTCCTCAACAACTGCAACTCCGCTTCAAAGCTAATCTGACCCGCCTTGATCGTGCGCACGATCGACCGTAAGCACCCGCCGGTGCTTCGGATGTGATTTCGGTCGCTGGAACCGTCGTCGTCATGGAGTTGCAGAACGTAGATCACAGCCGTCGCTGCTTGAATTGCGTGGATCTCTTTGACGGCCTCATTTCACGAATTCAACCCACGCTTTGCGCCGAAACGAGCGTGAAATAAGAGATATCACCGCGCATCCAACGGACCTACCGTCTCAATAGCAAGGCCACGCCAGATCTATTGAGGTCCGTCCTGTACAATCGCAAGTCGACGAAAAATTGAGCGGGCCAACCATGCGAGGGCTCTCGTTCCGGGAGAACTACATGCAGGATGGCCGGGTGGACTTCGACGGTGTACCTAATCTTGAATGCGTCAATAACACGTTCAACGGCGTGACGCCGAGCATGCCAACGGCGCTACAAGTCATCAACGCCGATGCGGACGATCAGTACGTGCGCCGTAACGTCTTCAAGGGCACAGCCACGCGTACCATGACGGGCCTGCGCGACCGCAAGGAGACTTACCGCCTTGTACCGCCGACCACGGGAGCATGGCGGCAGGGCGACTTGGTGTGGAACCTGAACCCGGTCGCGACAGGGGCAATCGGTTGGGTCTGCACAGTCGGCGGAACGCCCGGCACCTGGAAGTCCGTCGGGGCAATTGCGTCATGACGCCAGATAGGGTCAAGTTCTTTCCTCGTCACTAGAACGGGAACGTGCTGTCCGGCCAGCAGTGCGCACCAGCATGAGCTACTTGATCAACTCTTGGTGCCAAATTGAGCGGAGCGTCGTTCCGATTAATAGTCAGATGGGGCGTGAGCCTCTCACTTTGCCGCTGAGCCTGTCCATTGGTCGACCCAATCATTGAAGCGCTTGATTACCGCAAGCTTCTCGTTACTTGCCTGTCCCGCTCTGAGCGTCTGCAAATCATGTTCGAGCTGATTTATCCGCTTTGACATCGCGCTTCGCTCGTCGCCTTCTGCGAGGGTGGTCGCTCGGTTCCTTAGTTCGATGATCTTATCTTCTAACCGACCGAAAAGATATGATTCCGGCCCGGCCTGGCGCAACATTAGACGGTATGGATCGCCGGTTCGCTCAAATTCGCTAGGGCTGGTTCTGGCCGGAATCGTAATTGATCGTGCTGCTAATGCTCGAAGCATGAACAACACTATGGCCTCGAAGAACCGCCGGGGCTCGTTCGGCGTTGGCGGTAAAAAGGGAGGAGCTTCGTCACGCTCATTCGGCAGTGGAATAGTGTTTGGCACCAGATGATGGCTAGCTATTGGCACCGCACGCAAACGCGCCTTAACCTTCTCGGTATCAAGTGAAAGCGAGCGAGGCGAGTGCGCAAAGTCATTCCTGATTCGTCTTAGGAGATCGAGCGTCTGGCGCTCTTGCTTCGATATGATTCCGTTACCGTAAACGAAGTTCACCCGAGCCGAAAAGGTTGATACGAAGCCATTCCCCTCGAAGATCTCTCTATTCTTTGCGAGATCCTCGACGAGGTAGCTCTCTATAACCCACCGAAGAGCAAGCTCCAGAAAACTTGTTCCAATGATAACTACAGACCGATCAGAGGAACTCTCGACCTCACGCGCGAAGTCGTCGGACAGTTCCTTGAATTCTTCAACATCTATGTCGATCATAAATTTATCACACCACTATGGGTCGTAAGATCTGGCTTGCTGATTACTTCATGCGTTCCATTGCCGAGCTCGTTAGAGCGGTCTGGATATGTGCCCCGTCTCACAATTAGGCAGTCTCGCGATCGCCAACAGTAAGCACTAGTTCAGTAGCCCTCAACGAATAGGGCAAGGCCAACGCCCCAACTCGTCCAAGGGCCTACGGTCCCATCGGGCAGTGGCATCTGCCCAAAACGGTGAGGATCCCGATTTAATGTATCCCGCATGTGCCTTACGACGCGAGATCCAGCGGATTGGGCAACCCACTTCTGACGAACCGTATGCGCCCAATCCCAACCCTCCGGAAGGGTCATGTTCATCCTTGATCCACCCCTGCCACGTATCTGCCTAAGGTGAGACTTTAGCCAGGATGCGACCTGCGGTTTCAAGTCGAAGGAGGCAGTTTCGGTTAGCTTCATCATACCATTGGCTACGCGACTGTCCCAAATCACCTGCGGCGTGTAACGGGTGTCGCTAGGATCGTCGAGATGCCTAGTCGCGAAGGCTGCAACCTTTGTCCACCCGCTGCTCATAGGGCCGTTTGAGATGTGACCGTGGTCTCCGGAGGCGAGTCGAAGCGCAGAGCTGAACACGGCCGCTGCGTGGGCCTGATCGGACACATCGGCATTAAGGATGCCACCCCAGTGGAAGATGTCTCGTGAGAGCTGTAGCGCCTCGGCCGACTCATCTGGGCTCCATGCTCGGGTACTGAGTGTTGAGCTCAGCCTGGAACCCGTCTTCAAGTAAGGTGCAATGCTTATCTCAAGGGCAGCGTGGTCATCGCCGACCCAGTTATAAGCATAGACGAGATCCTGCCAGGGATAAGCGGATGGACCGACTGGGAGCGGATCCCATGCCTTGCCTCTCCGCCTAACAGGCACGGCTGTGGCTGTTGCCGGGTCCCGCTGCTTGAGAACTGCTACAATTGAACTTGCCGCTAGCGCGAGATCATCATCAGTAATTGCGGGATGGGTCGTCATGTCAATTAGCGTCTCATTCTGATGTCTGGATGGGCTTATACGAGCCGGCTGCTATGTGGATGGCCGAATCGTTGATTGGAGGCGAGCCGTAAGAAGTCGTAGCATCCTCTCAGTCCGATTAGGCTCGTTGATCCAATTCTTCACTTMAAAGTCGGCAATCCGCAGCGTCGGCGTGAAGCCGTGATGCGGTGCGAGTATGTCCGTTAAGGCGTCGCGGAACGCGCGCTGACGGTGCCGGCCGCCCTCGCCGGGAAACAGCGGTGGCACAGGCCGGCCGAAGCCACCTCCCTCGAGCTTGGTCTTGGCGTCCGAGCGGATAATCCAAAGATCCGCGTCAAAGGCGAGGGGGACGTCGTCCTTGTAGCGCCGCAGCGTTGCCGCGCGGTAGGCGTTGAAGTGCTGCTTCTCATCCACCTCAAGAATGCGGGGTGGCGAGCCGGGAACCAGCAGGACGGCGTCAACTGTCCTGCGCTCGACCTTGCGCATTTCGTCGGGAAGCTCGAGCCCCGTCAGATCCGAATAGATCGAGCGAACGAGCGGCCACTTGTCACCACACTCAGCCTTGCCAGGCCGCACGAGCCATTCTGGCGTCGCTGCAATCGAGGCTCCGATAATTTCAGTGACCAGACCGACAACGGAATATTCAATTTCCTTAGGCATCGGCTACCGCTGAGTTCCCGCAAGGGATGATGTTTTCGAGATCGAAACCTACTGAGCCAGTCCAAGTTAGCCGTGCCATATCGGCCCCCACGCTTTGGCGTCATCTTATGGGGTATCCTAGGCTCCGCAATAGGGTTCCACACGCATAAACAGGAACATTCGCATGTCGTCCGTGCATCGCGCCTACTCATAATCCTTCCCATATGTATTAGGGCGTCGAATTACACATCGATAGACCAAACCTGAACGCCGTTTTTCTCGAACTGCGGTTGGCGTACATTGCCAGGAAATCTGGGTGACATGAAGAATACATAACGGTGGGTTTCTGGCCGAGCTGCCAGCTTCCTTAGGTCGCCTGCCAGTTTGTCATTATTGCGCGGAGTTACAGCTGCGAAGGTTTCGGCCCCGACCAAGCCCGGAGCCTTGCTCATAATGTCGAGATCTAGAGAAGCATGGGCTCCTGGCGCTAGGCGGAATCCGCCGGCCTCTGGGTGTAGCAAAAGCAGCTGGCGTGCGGCGGCAATGGTGACCGTATAGGCCCACGTCTGGTTGATCTGCTCGATGAGGTTGAGTGCGCGGTGCTCAATCGGGTGGAACCCGACTGGGTCGAACTTGATCCGACGTAAAAGGTCGAGTGGATCTCCTTGCTGCGCAGCGATCCAATCGTGGACGCGAGCAGCCGAGACTCGTACCTTATCCATCAGGTTATCGGCATCGCTGACAGTGCGCACGGTTAAGTAGGTTGTTGCTTCGATCACTGTCATTTGCCCCGCTGCCCATTCGGCGTGTGATTTCCCTCGGTATGTATAATGATAACGGGGGGGTGCCCACCCGGAAGTGTGTGGACATGCAGACGCGTGGCACGCCGGCACCGCTGGCCACGCCCGCCCGGCGCATTGTGGGCAAGGGCAAGGAAGAGACGTTCAGCCGGTTGCTCGATCGGGCGTTGCTCAATCCGGAGATCGCGGCCGTGTTTCTAAAGGAGAACAACCCGGCAAACCGGGTTGCGATGCGTCGACGGGCAAAAGGGCTGGCTTGGCAACGTGGCCTCTACCTTCATCGATCTCTTGGAGGAAGAGAAAGGGATCTGTCGCAACAATTTGTTTCAGAGTTTCAGCTAATCCTCCTTGGGCTCACGAACGGAGGGTAGCGTGTTCAAGGGCAGGCATTTTGATCGCTCAGTCATCCTGCTCTGTGTCCGGTGGTACTTGGCTTACAGTCTAAGCCTGCGCGATCTCGAGGAGATGATGGCCGAGCGAGGCGTGCAGGTGGACCACGCGACTATCCACCGCTGGACAGTCCACTATACCCCGCTCCTGCTGGAACAGTTCAATCGGTGCAAGCGGCCTGTGACGGGCAAATGGCATGTTGATGAGACATACATTAAGGTCCGCGGCCAATGGCGATATCTGTATCGCGCCATCGACAGCAATGGCGATACCGTTGAATTCTGGTTCAGCGAACGGCGAAACCTCACTGCGGCCAAGAGGTTTCTGCGCAAGGCACTCAAGCGCCATGGCCGGCCTGAGCGGATTGTGATCGACGGCAGCCAGACCAATCGAGAAGCCATCTTATCGTGTGACGCGACGAACCAACTGGAGGACCGATCGGGGCGGAAGCTGAAGCCGATCCGCATCCGGCAAAGTGCTTACCTCAACAATCGCATTGAGCAGGATCACCGTGCCATCAAGCGGCGGGTCCGATCCATGCTCGGGTTCAAATCCACGACCGCTGCCCGTGTGATCCTGAGTGGCATCGAGATGGTGCACATGATGCRCAAAGGACAGGCGAAGTACGCCTGCAATCCGCGGCCCTCCCTCGCCGAGCAGTTTGATTTGCTCGCCGCATGAGCGGCTCACAATGCACCTGCTATTTTCTCAGCCCTGCTCCGGATTTGCGACGGAACCGACAGAAAAGCCCTACATCCTCCTAGTGGTCGGCTATCCGGCAGCGAGTTGCACGGTCCCGGTCTATGGCGGGATCAAGAAGCCTCTGGAGAAGATCGCCTCCTGGCTGTGAGGATACACCGAGAAACCGAGACCCTGCTCATCGGCTGCAGGGATCAGCCATAGGCCCTCAGACGCGAGGCCTCCTTACCAAGCCTGCCAAGAAGGCGGCTTCGCCAGAGGGCCACAGGATCATCAGGCTCTAGGAGATGCGCCTGGCTCACACTGCGGGCCCACATGAAGGCGCCCACTACCGTGTAATCCGCAAAGAGGGGAGCATCCCCGCCGAGATAGGGTTGGCTCTGCAGGGTTCGCCGCAGAGGCGTGAGAATGCGCTTCAGCTCCTGCAGGGTCTCCGTCTGATCGGAGCAGAACTCCTCCAGTGTTGTCCCGAACCGCCTCTCCCGGCTCTCGCGAAAGTATTCTTTGTCCCTCTCATGCAGGTGCGCATGGATGTCGCTCGCCAGCAGCCGGATGAGAGTGCCGTGCAGGACCGTATCCGCCCAGTCTACATAGAAGCGCGACAGGGCCTGTCCGGCCGGTCCGCCGAAGAGGGAAGGGCGGTCAGGATAGGTCTGTTCGAGATAGCAGGCGATGGCCCACGAGTCGGCAATAACCCTATCGCCATCAACCAGCACCGGCACCTTGTCCTGTCCGGAAAAGGCGATCACATCCTTGTCGGTGAACCGACACGCCACCGTCTCGAACTCGAGTTGCTTGTGCTCGAGAGCGAAGCGGATCCGCCAGCAGTACGGGCTGAAGCGCCGGTTGTCCTCGGCGCCTGCGAGTTCATAACGTTTGATGGTCATTCCTGGAGATCCACTGGGCATTCGACCTGCGAGGTTAGTGCCGAACGTGGACGACTGCCAAGGAGGGCGATGGTGCTTTACGCTTGGTGACCCAAATGGATCGAAGATCTCCGTCAGGGGAACATAAGGAAATTTGGGTGGGTTCTGCAGGGGAGCRCAAGGGCTGTAGGGCTGCCACCGAGAGCGGCCTCCGGAAGGCAGCGATCAAGCCCGATCAGCGGCAGTACAATGAAAGCCAAAACTACGGGCGGCATTCTTTGCCCATGTTTCCTTATGCTCTCCCACCCTGGAGGTGTACGACGGTCGCAATGACGAATTCACAAAACCCGAACCGGGCTCTGACGTCGCCATCGGTGGCGCGCAACCGAGATCAGATCCTGACCGTCCTGCGCCGGATCCTCCCTCGAACCGGGATGGTTCTGGAGATCGCCAGCGGGACTGGGGAACACGCCGTCTACTTCGCCGCCGCATTGCCGCATCTAGCCTGGCAGCCTACGGATCGCGACGAGCAGGCTCTGAACAGCATCGCAGCCCATCGAGCGACTTCGGGATTATCCAACCTGCTTGCGCCGCTATCCCTTGATGCCGCCGCTCCGGACTGGCCGGTGGCACGAGCTGATGCCGTCGTAGCGATCAACATGGTCCACATCTCTCCGTGGAGGGCGACACAGGGGCTGATGGCCGGGGCAGGGCGGGTGCTTCCGCCTGGAGGTGTGCTCTACCTCTATGGGGCCTACAAGGAGAACGGCGCCCACACGGCTCCCAGCAACGAGGCCTTCGATCAGGACCTGAGGCGGCGCAATCCGGATTGGGGTGTCCGCGACCTTGAGGAGGTGGCGGACTTGGCCAAAGCTCACGGGCTGGAGCTTGCCGAGCGCATTCCAATGCCCGCCAACAATCTCAGTCTCGTGTTCCGGCGATAGGAGCCCAGGTCAGGCCGACCGGCTCCTCGGGGCAGCGGCTCTGGCAGACGTGCTCCTGCGACCGGCCCGCATCAGGAGCCAGCCGCCGATCAGCATCGCGGCGCCCCAGACCAGGAAGCCGATGTCCCAGTAGATCCATTGCTCCCGCGGCACTGTCTCGTTGACGTGGTGGATGCCGAGGATCTGGTGATCGACGATGCCCTCGACGAGATTGAAGATGCCGAATCCCATGAGGAACGCACCCGGCAGGAGCTTGCCCGACCAGCGGATGTGGTTGGTCCGGGAATAGCGCCACAGGATCCAAAGACCGAGTGCCGTGAAGATGTAGGTGCTGGCATGGAAGAGGCCGTCCCACAGGGTGTTCACCTTCAGGTTCTCCACGCTGTCGGGCCGGTAGCCGGCGCTGGTGAGCATATGGTGCCATTGCAGGATCTGATGCAGCACGATGCCATCGAAGAAGCCGCCGAGGCCGAGCCCGAACAGGATGCCGGCTGAGATCGGAAAGCCTCCGGTGGTTCCGTCATTGCCGTTCACCTTCACCTCCCAAGCTGAGCCGGAACAACTTAGAGCCGCGCGGCTCTGTTGCATTAACTCCGCGAGGCACAATTGGTAGCGTGTCCGCTTGGATCAGAAGCTGCTACATCCTGTGGCTTGACAGGTTAATGCAACAGAGCTTTTGAGGTCTGTCGTGGCGATCCGTATCCCTCACCGCGTCCATGCGTGGCGTTCCCTGCCGCACTGGCGCAGCCGTATCGTGTTCTGGAGCGGCGGTGCACTGGTCGGGTTCATCGCGGCCCTGTTCGCGATCCTGGCGGACGAGGCGCAATCCGGGTTCCGGCACGTGGTCGCGGCCTCACCTTATTGGCCGCTTCTGCTGACCCCGGCCGCCTTCGCCCTTTCCATCACCCTGGCCAGGCGTTTCTTCCCGGGCTCTCAGGGCAGCGGCATCCCCCAGACGATTGCCGCCCGGCAGCTCACGGATGACATGGCCCGCCAGCGGCTTGTCTCCGTCCGTATCGCGATTGGCAAGGTGGTTCTCACGCTTTTGGGTTTGGCCTGCGGAGCATCAGTCGGGCGTGAAGGTCCTAGCGTGCAGGTCGGCGCGTCCATCCTCCATGCCGCTGGTCAGGCCTCTGGCCGGCACTATCAAGGTGTTATCCTGGCCGGCAGTGCCGCCGGCGTGGCGGCCGCGTTCAACACTCCGCTGGCCGGGATCGTCTTCGCCATCGAGGAGATGAGCCGCTCCTTCGAGCAGAAGACCAGCGGCCTCGTCCTGACCACCGTCATCATCGCCGGCATGGCGTCTCTGGCCTTGCTTGGGAATTACACCTATTTCGGGCACAGCAGCGCGACCATCGGCTCGCTCAAAGAGTGGCTGGCGGTTCCCCTCTGCGGTCTTGGCGGTGGGCTGATGGGCGGCGTCTTCAGCCGCATCGTGGTTGCGGTTGCCCAGGGCAAGGGGCGCTTCCAGGCCTCCGCCAAACGTTATCCGGTGCTGTTCGCTGCCTCCTGCGGCCTTCTCATCGCCCTTCTCGGCCTGGCCTCCGGCAACACGATCTATGGAACCGGCTATCACGAGGCGCGGCAACTGCTGGCAGGAGCCTCCGATGTTCCCGTCAGCTTCGGGCTTCTCAAGATGGCCGCGACGATCCTGTCCTCCATCAGCGGCATTCCCGGCGGGATCTTCGCGCCGTCGCTTGCGGTCGGGGCGGGCATCGGAGCGAACCTCTCGGCTCTGCTGCCTGGGGTGCCGGTTGGCACTCTGGTGCTGCTCGGCATGGTGGGGTATTTCGCCGGCGTGGTGCAGGCTCCGATCACCTCCTTCGTGATCGTGATGGAGATGACTGACAATCACGCCATGGCCATCCCGCTCATGGCGACGGCGCTCCTCGGCTACGGCGCATCACGCTTCATCGGCACAGAGGCGATTTATCACGCGCTCTCCCAAGGCTTCCTGCCCGGACATGCGGAGGCGGTGGCGTCACCTAGGCACAAGCCAGACGGTCATTGACAAGGGGCACGGCTTTCGAGGCAGGCCGCGAACCGGCCAATGGCTGCTCCATGTCTCGACAGCAGCCTCGCTCGGCAGACCAGCATGCATGATCGCAGGGACGTCCTGGGATGACCTCCGCCTTTCTGAGCGCCGTGGAACGGCACAATCCGCTGTTCGTGTGACATCAGGTGCGACGCCGTACGGTCTGGCCCTTGGACAACGGAATGGCGTCATCATCGTCTCAGGAAACGTCATCACGCTGTTCATCCAGTAGCGTGCGGCGGCCATGCCATCGGCCTTGGTGCTCTTTGCCATTGTGGCATTCGGGGTGGTGTTCGGCTGGCTCGGCGTTCTTCTGGCCGTTCCTCTTGCAGTTGCCGTCAGCGTGCTGGTGAAGAAGCTCTGGATCCGCCAGACCCTGGGCGAGCACACCACCGTGCCCGGCGAGGGATCAGGCCAGAGCCGCCGCCGCCCTGGGAACGGTAGTTCCCCTACCGAAATAGGGCTCGGCAGACCTAAGGGGTAGAGCGTGAACGGGATCCCCCGGTCCAGCCCAGCACGTGGGTTGGCGTGGGAGGGCTCACAGCCTCGTGCCAGTGACCTGGAAGGGTGCCGAACGCACCTTCCAGCTTCCGTCCGGGGCCGCCAGGGTCAGCGCGAAGCGCTCCCGGTCCCCAGCCCATTCAGGGATGCGAACAGTGGCCTGGAGCGTCCCGGTGGCCGTGGTCCGGGTGCGGTCAAGAACCTCGTAGGCCGAGCGAGGTGCGCCGCCGCCGATTACCACGGCGGCATCCGACGGCAGCCCCGTGGCCGAGACAGTCACCGAGGTTCCGGCCGCACCGCTCTGCGGCGAGAGCGAGACCTGAGCCTTGCCGGCGTCCCCGCCCGGAATGTTGAGGCGGTCCCCGAGCTGTTTGAGCCGCTGCTGCAGATCCGGGTTCTTTTTCAGGAGATCCTCGACGGAGGACCCAAGCTCCTGGGCCATCCCCGTCAGGGCATCGCCGGTCTCCCGGGCGAGCGACTTCAGGCGGTCCGTCGTGGTTCCGCCGGATAGACCGGAGGGCAGGTTGAGCTGGGTGCCGACCTGAAGGTCATCCGATCCCTCGACCCCGGGATTGGCCCGGAGAATGGCGCCCTCGGTGGTGTCGCAGCGCTGGGCGATGCCGCTGAGGGTGTCGGTCCGGCTGATGGTGATCGTGTCCCCGCACGGCGGGGGTGGCACCTGCCCCCATCCCGGAGTGGCGCCGACAAGAACCATCATGGCCGTCGGGACGATAAGGTGCCGGATGCCCATGCTTCCCTCCCTGAAGCTGCACGTGCGACCTGGGGCCAAGCGCACGATCTGCAGAAACAATCAGCAGCGCCCGGGATCGTTGCCGCCAATGCAGCCCTGCCTCGCTGATCCTGGCGGGCCGCTCAGACGAGGTGGAGGGGCCCCGTCCTGGAGGAAGTGGTGACGGCGAGAACAGCGTCGCGGTCGCTCGGCGCCAAAGGCCCCCTGGGGGGTCCCGGCGAGCTTCGCAAGATGCCCCAGGCTAGCCTCGGCAGTTTCACGCCCTATAACGCGGGGCATGCAGTGTGACCGCTATCTGATTGTTCCCGCCGAAAACCACTGGACCGTCCAGCATGGTATGGAAGTTCTCGGGACCTTTTCCGAAAAAGGCGAGGCCATTCAGGCTGCCATTGCGCGCCTGCTCATCAGGAAGGTGCGGGCAACGGGCTGAGGTGCTGACAAAGGGCACGGATGGCGAGTTCATGCCCATCTGGATCTATGGGCGCGACGGCTACTCTGCTGAAGCCTGGTAGTAGCCCCTGACCTTAACTTCCCAGAAGGATACGGACGCTGGCTGATGGATGATGAACTGCGGGATTTCCTCCGTCAGGCCCTGCGGTCGGTCTGGAACATCGAACTTCTGCTCTGGCTCTACCGGCACACGGGTCGCAGCTGGCTCGCCTCTGAGCTCGTACAAGAGATGCGGGCGAGTGATCTGATCGTGAGCCAAGGAATCGCCGGCCTGCAGCAGGCCGGCCTGATCATGGCGGAGGCGGATGGTGCCTACCGCTATTCTGCAGCTACTCCTGAACTGGACCGCCTCGTGCAGCAGCTCGAGCGCGTCTATCGGGAGCGTCCGTCTGTCGTGACCCGAGCCTTGTTCTCAGCTCCCAATGACAAGCTCACCACCTTTGCTAATGCATTCCGTTTGAAGAAAGATTGAACGCCATGCTCAGCTTTCAGACCATCATCTACAGCTTGTGCCTTCTCACAAGCGCCGGTTGTGCCTTTCTCCTCGTGCGGAGCTACGCTCAATCGCGGGCCAAGCTCCTTTTGTGGAGCGCCCTCTGCTTCGTTCTTCTGGCCGTCAACAACCTGCTCGTCGTCATCGATCTGGTCATCCTGCCGACAACTGTCGATCTTGTCCCATTTCGGCACCTGGCGTCTCTTGCGGCAGTCAGTGTGCTCCTCTTTGGCTTTATCTGGGAGACTGAGTAAGTGAGCACCGCCGCATCCCAGTTTATCTCCGGCCTGATCTCGATGGGTTTTCTGATCGCGGGCCTCTTCTTTCTTCGTTTCTGGACGAGAACCCGGGATTTCCTCTTTGGGGCGTTCGCAACCGCCTTTTGGCTTCTGGCCGCCAACCAGGCGCTGGTCGCCATCATCGACGTGCCCCGAGAGGAGCGGAGCTGGATTTATCTGCTGCGAGTGGCAGCTTTCGCCATCATCATTGCGGCAGTGGTTTGGAAGAACCGGCGGCATTCAGGCATGTCAAAGTAAAAGGCACCAGGGCAAACTGTTATGCGGATCGTGCCCTATCCTGTGTAGCGGCAAGGAGTAATCGGCTTGTTGCCTTTGCCACACCAACGGCGCTCGCGGGCTCTCATGCCTGTCGTCCATCCTTCCAGGGGAGGGCACGGCCTGAGGTTGCCTTCCCGAGCTTGCCTGTCGTAAGCGAGTATTTTCCTATTCGAGGCAAACGAATGGCTGGCAAGAACACGACCAGAGCTGACCTCACCGAGGCTGTTTACAAGAACGCTGGCCTGTCCCGTACTGAGGCAGCGGGTCTGGTCGAGCACGTCATCGAAGGAATCTGCAGCACTCTCGCTACAGGCGAGACGGTGAAGCTCTCGGGCTTTGGCGTCTTCACGGTCCGGGATAAAATGGCTCGGATGGGCCGGAACCCGAAGACGGGTGAGGAGGTCCCAATTACGCCTCGCAAGTCCATCACGTTTCGCCCCTCACTTGTGCTTGAGGAGCATGTCAACGGCAACACAAAGAAGCCCCTTCCAGCCTGACGGCATACGTTGGATAGCTCTCACGTAAGACGGTTCACATGTCCCCTATGTCCTGCAACGGAGGCTCATATTCGGAGCCAGACGAAGCAGGAGGTGTGACCTCCCTGCGATCACCCTCGGCTTGTGCCGGTCAGGCTCCAGTCCTTTCGGGGGCCCTATTCTGGCCCGCTCGGACAGTGACCGGGTATGGACGACGCAACGCGTGGACCAGCAACATAGGTTGCTAGCGAAGCCTGACGTTCGCTGTTACAGGGTAAGAACCTTTATCACCCACCGTCCTGTTATGCCCTCCAAATCCACGATCACTGCGTCCCTGACGCCTGAACTGACTGCCTTCATCGCCGCCAAGGTGAGGAGCGGCCGCTACCGCAGTGCCAGCGAGGTCGTGCGCTCGGCCCTGCGCCTGCTCGACGAGCACGAGAGCGAGATCGAGACAAGGCGCCGCCGGTCCGGCTAAGAAAAGCGCGACGTCCATGCTCGATAACCCTCCCGTCCTGGGCCCGGATTTTCTCAAGGGCGGAGGCGAGATGGGTGCGCTCATACGCATCCACATTGGGCCAGCACCCCGCTTGGGCCGATCTCCGGCTGGCCGCAGAGCCTGCGGACCACGGTCAGCATCATGCTCCGCTCCCCGGTTCCCATGGTCCTTCTCTGGGGACCAGACGGGGTGATGATCTACAACGACGCCTATACCGTCTTTGCCGGAGGCCGGCATCCGCGCCTGCTCGGCGCCAGAGTGCTGGAGGGCTGGCCCGAGGTCGTCGACTTCAACGCCAACGTCATGCGCGTGACCATGGCCGGCGGCACGCTGTCCTACCGCGACCAGGAGCTGACGCTCCACCGCAACGGCATTCCCGAACAGGTCTGGATGAACCTGGACTACAGCCCGGTGCTCGACGAGAGCGGGCTGCCCGAAGGCGCGCTCGCCATTGTCGTCGAGACCACCGAGCGGGTATTGGCCGAGCAGCGGACAGCCCAGGAAGGCGAGCGCCTGCGCGAGATGTTCGAGCAGGCGCCTGGCATCATGGCGATGTTCAGGGGTCCCGAACACGTCTACGAGATGGCGAATGCCGCCCATCTCGAACACATCGGGCACCGCGACCTGATCGGGAAGACCGTACGCGAGGCACTGCCGGAGCTTGCGGGGCAGGGTGTCCTCGAACTCCTGGATGAGGTCTACGCCACGGGCAAGCCTTACGTTGGGCACCAGAGGGCGGTCAGTCTCCAGAGGCAGGCCGGCGCTCCCCGGGAAACTCGCTACGTCGACTTCGTCTTCCAGCCTATCAGGGATGCCCGAGGTCGGGTCACGGGTATCTTCGTCCAGGGACATGACGTCACCGAGCACGTGCGGTCGCAGCTTGCCCTACGCGAGAGCGAGGCTTATCTAACGGCGGTCTTCGCCCAGGCTGCGGCGGGCCTCGTGGAATGCGACCGCTCGGGTCGCTTCCTGCGGGTCAACGACCGGTTCTGCGAGATCGTCGGGTACACGCGCGATGAACTCCTGGGTGGCCTGCGGATGCAGGACATCACTCATCCCGATGACCTGCCCGCCAACCTTCGTGAATTCCGGCGGGTGCCCGAAACAGGGGAGGCGTTCGAGATCGAGAAACGCTACCTGCGCCCGGATGGCCGAACCGTCTGGGTCAGGAATGTGGTCTCGCCAGTCTACGACGATGCCGGCAAGCCACGCACCATGGTGGCGGTGAGCATCGACCTTACGAAAAAGAAGCAGATCGAGGCGGCGCGCCGCGAGAGCGAGGCGCGTTTGGCTTCCATTTTCGCGCACGCCGCCGTTGGCTTGTCCGAGGTCAGCCTCGACGGGCGCTTCGTGCGGGTGAACGATGAACTGTGCCGTCTCCTCGGCCGCTCCCGTGAGGAGCTGTTAGGCCTCGGGATCCTAGRCGTGACCGCTGCGGCTGACATTCCACCGACCCGGATGGCCGTGGCCCAGGTGCTGGAGACAGGTGGGCACGTGTCGCTGGACAAGCGCTACCTGCGGCCGGACGGCACCCTGGTGTGGGCCAATAGCAGCATCACACGCCTGAGCCCAGCGGAGGGGCAGCCCGAGACCCTGCTCGCGGTCACGGTCGACCTCACCGCACGGCATGAGGCCGAAGCAGCGTTGCGCGAGAGCGAGGCCCGCCGGCGACTGGCGCTGGATGCAGGACGGATGGCCGTCTGGCAGAGCGACACCCGCACCGATACCATCACCATCTCTCCCGAACTGAACCTTCTGCTGGGCTTCCCGGCCGACGCCTCGCCGAGCACCGAGGATATCAGGTCCCGCTACGCACCGGGCGCTCGAGAGGGTCTCCGGGCGGCCGCTGCGGTCGCCCTTGAGCGCGGGGACCGCTATGCCGAGGGCG
Organism: Microvirga sp. P5_D2; assembly: GCF_054049475.1. Classification (NCBI taxonomy): domain Bacteria; kingdom Pseudomonadati; phylum Pseudomonadota; class Alphaproteobacteria; order Hyphomicrobiales; family Methylobacteriaceae; genus Microvirga; species Microvirga sp. P5_D2. Next base: position 21,127 of record NZ_JBFUMH010000086.1, read on the forward strand.
AGCTGGAGGTCATCTGGGCAGACGGCTCGCATCATTGGTTGCTCGTCCGCGCCGAGTTGGAGGTCACTGCTGCGACTGGCGGCCTCCCGCAGATCAGGGCCACGGGCATCGCGTTCGACATTACCGGGCGCAAGCGCTGGGAGGAGCACCAGCGGCTGCTGATCAACGAGCTGAACCACCGGGTGAAGAACACGCTGGCCACCGTGCAGGCCATGGCAGCCCAGAGCCTGCGGCAGCTTGGGGAAGACAGCCGCCCGAAGCTTCGAGCCTTCGAGGATCGCCTGTTCGCCCTGGCACGGGCTCACGATGTGCTGACCCGCGAGAACTGGGAGGGCGCGGAGCTGCGGGAGATCATCAACGAGGTGGTTGAGCCCTACACGCGCGGGAACCCTGAGCGGTTTGAGATCGACGGGCTGCGTCTGCGCCTCAGTCCGCCGCAGGCTCTGGCGATTGCCATGACGGTACACGAACTTGCCACGAACGCCGCAAAGTACGGTGCCCTCTCGGTGCCGGCGGGATCGGTGGCCATCACCTGGAACAGCACCCGGGGTGACACGCCCCACCTGGACCTGCGGGGGCTGGAAAGGAATGGGCCGCCCGTGGCGCCTCCGACCCGCCGGGGCTTCGGCACGCGCCTGATCGAGCGAGGCTTGGCGCAGGATCTCGGCGGGGAGGTTCAGGTTACCTATGCGCCGACGGGTGTCGTCTGCATCATGAGCGTTCCGCTGGATGCTGCCGATGGCGGGGCAGGAGCGGATCTTTCCTGACACCGATCGCCAGGGGGCCTCTCGCCTTCCGAAACGTGCCCTTGTCTGTCATTCGGCTTTGAACCCAGACCCTCTCGCTTGCCACAGATAAGCCTCTCGGTGGATTGAGTTCTTTCTCAGAGCGCGAGGGTTACGCGCGGCGCCGACTGTTACCCTTCGGTCATAGCGGTTTGTTTCGCATGTTCAGCCGGTTGCCCCTGTTCTGATGGGTGTCAACGTTTCGGTCCCGAATTACAGCGAACACTCTGAGCCGCATCCGCGGGTGATCTCGTCC
>NZ_JBFUMH010000087.1:0-21863 GCF_054049475.1 Microvirga sp. P5_D2
ATCTGAACCCGATCGAGCAAGCCTTTGCCAAGATCAAGGCACACTTGCGCAAGGCCGAGGCGCGAACGTTCGACGCGCTCTGGCGCGCCCTCGGCGACATCTGCGATTTGTTTGAGCCGCACGAGTGTTGGAACTACCTCAAGGCTGCTGGATATGCGTCCGATTAAACATCCGATGCTCTAACCCAATCACTGACCGAGTGAGGCCATGGCTCAGGCTTCTGCTGATCTTGAAGCTGATGCGAGAGTTAATCTCTACACATTACTGCTCTTATGATGAATATACAGAGACTTATATATTTAGAAAATAAATAAAGCTAATATATTGACTGAGATTTACTAACTGTGATTATTGCCTTTCCTGTCTGTTCGGGTGCGGACACAGGAAACAAATCAATGAACAACATTTGCAGTGCGCCGCAATGCGGCACCCCAGCATCAACACGCTTCGGACGATATTGCCGACCGCACGTTGCTCAACTCAGGCGTCATGGCGCTATTGGTCAAACGGGTATCACCAAGGCTGACCTCAAGGTCTACCGCCATATCGTTGAAGCACGTCTGGAAAAGAACAAGGACAAGCCTCTTCTGACGCAGCTTGAAGCCCGTTGGGGAGCAGTCATCACCTATGCCGCGACCGTCCGTGAAGAGGCACGGTCCAAGCCAATGGTTCGCTACAGGCGTGAAGCTGCGATTGAGACACTGAGGATCGGCAACAACGTCAAGCCGAGGGATGTGATCGAGGCCGTCATGGCAATGTACGTCATGCAGGATCAAGAGCCTCGGAGGTTCAAGAACCAGGATCGCCACCTTCTCCTCAGCGACCTTGAGCCGAACCAGAGCGTCGTCACGCTCCTGCTCCCGGATCTGTACGCGGTCGCGCCAAAGTCGGGCAGCAACTGTTTCGTCCTTATCTCCCATGGGAGTCCCCTGTTCGGTTTGATCCACGAGGTTGGCCAGCAGAGAGTGGCTGAAAGACGTACGTGCCTGCGAACTGACGTATCGATGCCACTACTCGCATTGTCGATATCTGTTTAACGAGAGGCGCCGTTCTCTGCGAGATGTTTCAAGCGCCCTCGCTCAAGCAGGGTTCTGCACAAGTCCAGGGAAGCCTTATATGGCAGAGGCTGTCCCTAGGATGGTGAACGGATATTCTTCAAGCCACTGCGAATGGAACGCCCCAGCCGACGAAACTGGGTGAGTGGTCGTGTCAACGAAGCCTATAAAAAAGCCCCGTCGGGATCTGTCTGGACGGGGCTGAGTCGCGGAGGCCGATCAAGGGGACCTAGGGGCATAACGCCTCCACATCAAAATAACGCGGAACTGAGCAGGGGAGTTCCGAGAGGCCTGCGCGATGAAGCTTGAGTGCCGGAGGATCACGGAAGCTCGGCCATTGCGTTCGGATGGTTGGAGAGTAGGCCTCCATGCGTGTTTGTGCTACAATTTCATTTGTCTGGATGGTTGCAAATGCCCTCCACTCCCCGCCTTGATCAGAGGAGGCGGACATGGCCTTCAAAGACTTTCTGCTGTTGACCCGCGAAGGCGCCGAATCCGGCAATCAATATGCACTGTGGCTAGCCAGCATGTGTGGCGCAAGACTGACGGTGGCTTCCCCTGCGATCGACCACAGGCTGCCTTCCATGGTCGCGTCGGAGCTGCCAGCCGACATCCTCTCTCGTATTCGGGAAGATGCCGAGCAAGCCACGGACAGGGCACTTGATGCTTTTCAAAAGCGCGCGAAGCAGACGGATGTTGCCGTGGAGACCTTGACGCTTGAGGCCCCGAGCGGCGACCTCGGCAGAGAGGTCAGTCGTCTCGCGCGGTATTTCGACGCCACCGTTCTCGAGCAACCGGACCCTGGAAGGCACGACACCTCCGACCTGATCGAGCCTGTGCTCTTCGGGTCAGGGCGGCCAACGTTCATCGTGCCTTACATCCATGTGCCGCCACAGCTTAGGACCGTGCTCGTCGCATGGGACGAGGAGCTCCCAGCGGCCCGCGCCATCGCGGATGCCTTGCCGCTCCTCCAAATGGCTGACCGGGTAGAGGTTGTGACGGTGTCAAATTCACACCAGAGAGGGGGCTCGCATGTATTTGCCGAGACTATGGCTCGGCACTTGGCCCGGCACGACATCAACGCCGAAGTAAACACGATCCCGAGCGGGGATATGGATATTGCCAACACTCTCATATCACATGCCGCGGACGAGAGCGCAGACTTGATCGTCATGGGCGCCTATGGCCATTCGCGGCTGCGGGAAATCGTGCTTGGTGGCACGACCCGCACCATCCTCGAGTCAATGACGGTTCCGGTGCTGATGGCCCATTAAAATTGACGTTGCTGGGGATTGGGTGAGGCGGCAAGGACCGCAGTTCATCCGTGCGCGCCCTCGCCCCTCCGGCCATCGGCCTCAATGCAGGCTCTATAGCTGCTGAGTGACAAGCCAGTGACATCACTTTTCAGGTTCATTTGAGTACATGTTCGATCGAAAGCAATAATTCTTATCTGCGCATCGTTAATAGGACAGAATACTTCGTGGTCCCGTTTGAAGTCAGTAAATCTAACCCCAATTCTCCCTTGTCATTTCAGACACTGCAGTGAAACCTATCAGGAGTTGCATTGACGCTTAACTTTGATTGAAATGATTTGCGGGAAATTGTTGTGGTACGTCTTCATCAGAGAAGCGCGAAACTAGCCTACTCGGATCAGCTCAGTCTCGAATCCACTATGTACACTGAGCTGGCCGTCCGTGAGTTCCAGCTTGCCAACGGTGTGGCCGTCCTTCGACACCAGGTCGTTAAACGATGAATATGGCACACAAAACAATCGGGTTGGAAAGCCTCGCTCCCATTCAAATTGGAGATGCGGAAACATTCCTTTCGGCTGCGGAAGAGGCGCGGGTCAAAGCTTGGCTCTACTATTTTCCCCTGTTGTATTTCTACGGCCAGTTTCGTGCGCATACTTTGCTCTGGGAGCGTTATTCCGGGTCCATTCTGGTCTACCAAGTCCGCCGGCGCGAAGGGCATAGGCGGATGGACTTGTATCTCCCGCCATTCCCGTTCGATCCTGCAGCGCTACGACATGCTCAGCAACGAATGCAGGAGTTTAACGGTGACCTAATGGGTCGGATCGTCTGGGTGCAGGAAAGCGATGCGCTGCCGGTTGCGCGGGCAGGCTTCGAAGTCTTCTTCAGGGAAGAGGAATTCATTTACGACCGAGCGGCCGTTATACGATTGGAAGGAGCGAACTTCAAAAAGCTCCGGAACAAGATATCTGGGGCACTCTCTCAGGGACACGTTGAGACTAGGCCTTATATCTCAGCAGACAAAACTGCTTGCTTCACCGTCCTAGAAGCTTGGAGAGAACGACTAATCAAATGTGGGATCGCTCCGAATGGATATCGCTACACCCGGTCCTGTCTAAAAGCAGCCGAACGTTTTCCCCTTTCTCTATTGAAGGGGATTGTGGCTGAGGTTGACGGGCAGGTGCGGGGCTTTGCTTTCACGGGATCAATCACTGACACCTTGGGCTGCAATTTTCTCTGTATTACAGATATCAGCTGCCGGGGCCTCTTTTATCTCCTTTGCCACCGAATGATGGCCGATTTTTCGAACCTGACACATTTCAACGATTCCTCAGATACGGGGCGGCCTGGGTTGCGTGCGGCAAAGAAACTGTTCAGGCCTGTTGAGATGCACGGCCTCTTCGGTGCCCGAGAGCGACCAATTTCGCGTCACAGCGGATTTTCTCTAAGCTGACAGAAAGTGTCAGGTTCGCTCAAATGCGGCGCTGAACTGACGGCATGCCATTTGACCCTACTTGTAGTGAAGCTCGGCTGACACGCGCTGACATGATCGCAATGAGAGCCTATGTGCATGCGCGCCCGCGTGAGAGGGTCCTCGGCGGCACGACGCAGCCGCTGCTCAAGACCTGGTTTGTCCCTCTGTTCCTGTCCTATTGAGCATGAGAGGACGAGACGTTTGCACGAAGCGTCTCGCCTCACATCCACCAGCCTCGCATGGAACGCAGGTGAGTGGCAGATAGTGGGGCATCGCTGCTAAGCGATGCCCGAGGCACGGAGCTGGACTGTTCATTCAGGGTAAACAAGTGAAGCCTGGATGCCTGGCCGAGTTCGCCACCGCCGATGGAGCCGCCACGGCAATTCCGTACAGGCTGGAAGAGGGTCATCTAGGGCGAGGACTGCCCACTCAAGAGGCGGCCGGATCGATTGAATGTATTCACCCAATGACAAGCGACCTCTCCATATCTCGCTCATTCCAGCGAGAACATCGGTGGCCGCGCGGATCCAGCGAACACCCACACGGCCGCGAGTGTTTTGGATGACCTCACCATGTGCCAGTCGCCAGCTTAGGTATGGAAAATCAACGCCGGCGGCACGGCCGATTGTGTGCCAACCCCAGGTACGGGCGTTGATGTCCAGGAGCTTGGGCTGTTGGGTCTGCGGATCGCATTTGAATTCGATTTCAACCAGCCCTGTATAGGCAATGGCCGCAAGCAGCTCGCGGGCTGGCTTCTCAATCGCAGGTTTGTCCACTGTCTCGACAAAGCTGCTGCCGTGTCCGCCAAAGTCGATAGGATGCTGCCGAACCCGACGGGCAACAAGCCAAGCCAGGGGCTTGCCATCCGCACACAGTGCCGCGAATGAAAACTGCCCCTCTCCTCCTCCCTCGATCAGTTCTTGGATCATGATGGAACTTGGGTCGGTGAGCTCGCAGGCCTCAGCATAACGTTCAATCAATTGCTGACGCCCTTCAACACGCCAAGCCCGAGCTTTCGTCAGGCGATTAAGCTTAGGTTTCGTTGCTGGCTTCAGGATGCAAGGGAAGGTGCATTCGAGCCTCATCACCTCCTCCATGCTTTGTGGATAATGCGTCTTAGGATGGTCAACTCCGATGTCTGATGCCAGCTTGTATGTGAGCCGCTTGTCATATGCCCACTGCACTACCGTCCAAGGCGATGTGTTCAACAGAAAGCTCCCGGACAGCAGGTCGTGATGTTTCGCGACGAGAGCGGATGACTCGTCATCAGTCGGATAGAGCACCCAGTCGAAGAGGGAGTAGCGAGCAGAGACCTCAAGAAGAGAATCAAGTCGCGCTTTATCATCCATCGGCCAAGAGAGCCTATGAGCGACAAATCGGGAGGATGCCGCGCAGACATGTTGACCATCGTGCATGATCCAGACGGGGATCCCATGGCGTCCGAGGCTACGAACTGTGCCAAGTGCAATGTAGTCACCACCAATGACCAGTGCTCCGGGCCGGCGCTCGCCGTCTGCCACTCCCGGAATTGTGGGTGCCGTCGAGCCCATCTTAATTCCGAAGGCTCAGGTTACTCTGCGACCGAACACGAAAGGGTGCTGCCATACGTGAAGGCACGACATGCCTGGTGATTGCCCGTGCTGCATAGCCGGTCCCTGCCACAAAGCGCATCAACGGCCCAAAGTTCGCGGCAGCGACTGCACCTGCAAAGTGAAGGCCGGGAACAGAGGATTCCAAGCCGGATGCAAGTTCCGGCACGCCGTTTATCCTCCGCAATGACTTGGCTAAAACCGGGGCCAGAATGGTCTCTTTGTCGAGATCGACTTTGTAGCCGGTTGCCAGTACCGCACGATCGACCAACCGCTCGCTGCCATCGTTCAGCAGGAGACGCAAACGCCCCTCGGTAGGTTCGGCAGTAATAACACTCCGCCCCGCAGTCATGCGTACGTTCTCTAGTCGAGGCCGCAGCCAAGCTGCACCAACGGGGCCTACTTGGTGAGCTACCCAGCGCTGCGTTGAACTGGGGAGCGAACGGAGCAGCTTCGGTAGCTCTATAAGCCAATTGATCCCAGGAGGACCAAGTTCGCTAGGCGGATATATCAACTTGTGAACCGGCGAGTTCCGCAGCAGGTCTCGCCCCGAGAGGAAACGGATTGTCGAGTTTCGGGCAATGACCTCCACGTCCGCACCAGCCTCATGGAGGAGAGCAGCCAATTCAAGTGCGCTCTGCCCTGCCCCTATCACAGCAACCTCAAGGCCCTCGAAGGCTGCCGGATGCCGGACTTCTGAGGAATGGGGCGCGAGAGCCGTCGGGATATTCGCGAAAGCTGCTGGTCGCAACGCATAGCGTTCAAGTCCCGTTGCGATCACAACCCGTTCTGCCGACACGACGTCGCCATCACTGAGCGTCAGCCAGAACCGATCCGAATTGTAGTTGATCTGGAGGATCCGGCGGCTGTCAACCTCGGGCACGGCACGCTGTTGGAACCAGAGACCATAGGCGATGAAATCTTCCAGTGGGATTCGACGTGACAAGGCCACTCTTCGCTCGGCCTCGAAATGGTCCAGGGTCAATGCGCGGTTGGGATCCGCGATGTGGCTTCCCGGCCGTTCTGAGCGAAGCAACATACCAACTGGCATTCCACTGCGCCAGAAGCTCATAGCCTCACCAAAAACGAGCGGTTCGACTCCAGCACTTCGTAGATGAGCCGCAACGGACAACCCGTATGGTCCAGCACCTATGATGGCTATTCTAGACATCATCATCGCTCGTCTGTGCATGAATTGGGCTTGCAGAGCGCGCAGGGATCCAATTATTAGACCAGCGCAAACAAACTGATTAATGCGCAACCAGCTACGTCGAATATTTTCTATAGATAATATCCCACGGCATTGTGGTTTACACAAGGCGCAATGTAATCGCACGCATCGATGCAACATATTGCACTGTCCAAACTTAGCGATAAAAAATATCCGTCCTGATTACCTACAATGTATATTTCGATCCAACAGATTATTGTTTTGTGAATAGACGCCGATCCAGCCACATGCTAAAGTAATTAAGCTATGTCAAGGCCCATCCACAGCTGCAGGAAGGGCAAAATGAATAACGACGACATCCCAATCCAAGAGCTTATCAATCCGCACAAGGATAGCAGACTGTCGTCAAGCTCCATAAGAAATGCATTCGTTCTGAATGATCACATTTCTCATCCTAGGATTGGTGTAATCGGCTGCGGTTATTGGGGCTCCAAGCATGTTCGCGTCTTGAGCTGCATACCGAATGTAGACGGGGTAACTGTCGTCGATCACGACCGGCGCGCTCGCGAAAGCATCTCTGCCGCATTTCCGGCTGTTCGTGTTTCCAGTGATTTAGAGGCAATCCTACCTTACATTGATGCCGTAGTTGTCGCCACGCCACCGCGAACCCATACCGAAGTGGCTCTCAAGGCACTTCGCCACGGCAAACACGTGTTCTTGGAAAAGCCACTGGCCACTTCACTGGCGGAGGCTCGTCTGTTGGTCGAGGAGGCTCAAGAAGCGGGATTGGTCTTGATGGTCGGGCATACCTTTGAGTTCAATCCCGCCATTATAGAACTCAAACAGCGGATCATGAGAGGTGAGCTTGGCCGTGTGTATTATATGCACTCCTCCCGGCGCAACCTCGGTCTATATCGATCTGACGTGAATGTCGTTTGGGATCTCGCTCCACATGACGTTTCAATCATGAATTCCCTGCTAGGTTCAGTTCCATCTGCGGTAAGCGCGTGGGGCTCGACCATAATGTACCCTGGAATTGAAGATCTCGCCTATATCCGGCTCCAATATCAGGAACTCGGTGTCACTGGGTATATCCACGTCTCCTGGCTCGATCCAAACAAAGTACGCGAGGTCATTGTGGTCGGGAGCAAGAAGATGGCGATCTACGACGACCTGCGCGAGGAGCGGCTCCGCATCTTCGACCGAGGAGTCGACCGCTCTCAGCATTCAATGCAGTTCGAGCGACCGCTGTCGTACCGTTATGGCGATATTGTTTCGCCGCACATCCAGTTCGAGGAGCCGCTCGCCCTGGAAATGAGACACTTCGTCGAGTGCGTTAGCAACGGCAGCGTCCCACATACCGATGGTCGTAGCGGACTTGCGGTAGTCGCCGTCCTTGAAGCGATTGATGAAGCGCTCGCGACTGGAAACACTGTCGAGGTGCGTTACCCCTTGCAAGCCATTTTTCCTAAAAACCGGTGAACGAAAAGATGTGCTCTGATCGACTGGTGGCCCATGAGCATCCCTTTTCTCGATCTGCCCGCAATGCACGCTGAGATCACCCTCGAACTGGACGAGGCTTGRCAGAAGGTCACACGCTCGGGAAAATTTATTGGTGGTGAGTTCGTCGAACGGTTCGAAGGTGAATGGGCTGAATACTGCGGCACATCGTATTGTGTCGGTGTCGCCAACGGTACCGTAGCTCTGGAGCTTGCTCTAGCTGCATTGGGCATTGGCCCAGGGGATGAGGTTATCGTTCCGGCCAATACTTTTTTCGGAACCATCGAGGCCGTCATCGCGGCCGGCGCCAAGCCTGTGTTCATCGATGTTGACCCTTCAACGCTGCTGATGACGGCGGACAGTGTCGAATCCGCAATCACAAGCCAGACAGCTGCCGTTATTGCGGTGCATCTCTATGGCCAGCCTGTCGATATGGATGCCGTAGGAGCAGTCACCCGAGCTGCCGGCCTCACCGTCATCGAGGATGCCGCGCAGGCGCAGGGCGCACTGTGGCGCGGCCGGCGAGCGGGCAGCCTTTCGCACGTGGGCTGCTTCAGCTTCTATCCGAGCAAGAACCTTGGCGCTTTTGGCGATGCCGGAGCGGTGGTGACAGATGATCAGATGCTTGCCGAACAGATCCGCTTGCTCAGCAATCACGGCAGGTCGGGCCTTGAGCATTATCGGCACGACAGCATCGGTGGAAACAATCGGCTGGATGGGTTGCAGGCAGCAATCCTCTCGGTCAAACTCAAGCGCCTCGATGTATGGAACGAGGCCCGGCGTCGTGTTGCKAACTGGTACAGGATGCTCCTCGCTGACATTCCGGTCGAGCTCGTACGCACGACGCCCGATGCTGTCAGCAGCTGCCATCTTACTGTGATCCGAAGCTCACATCGTGATCACATCCAGCAGCAACTGCTCGCAGAAGGTATCACGACCCTCATTCACTATCCCATTCCCTGTCATCATCAGCCTGCCCTTGCCTCATCGGCCCCACCACAGCTTCCGGTCGCGGAAGGTGCGGCTCACCGCGTCCTGTCGTTGCCGATGGGTCCCCACCTGACGCAAGAGGACGTTGTGCAGATTGTCGGGGGGATTAGCCGTGCCTTGAGCATCGTGGACGTGACCCATGACCCCACTTCCTGGGGGGAAATGGAAGCAGCACCATGATCCGCACACGCATTCCTCGCATCAATGATTGCCTACTCGCGAACAGACTTGCTCTTCCTATTTGGCTCGGATGGAGCCTGTCCAGTCGATTGGCTGCCCCGAACTTCAGCAAGCGATTGCTCGACTTATTGTTTGCCGTTCCTGCTCTGATTGTTGCCCTACCTGTCATGCTGGCCGCGATAGCCCTAATACGTCTTTCGGATCCAGGACCGGTGCTCTTCCGGCAAGTTCGGATCGGACAGGGGGGGCGCCCCTTCACCATGCTTAAACTGCGAACCATGTACCTTGACAACGATGACTGTGCTTTCCGGGAGTTTAACACCCGTGAATTCCTCGGAGATGCACAGCCCAGCAGCGACGGCATATTCAAACTCGATTCCGATCCGCGGGTTCTGCCGGGCGGCAGCTTCCTACGGCGATACAGCATAGACGAGTTGCCACAACTTATAAACGTGTTGAGGGGGGAGATGTCGCTTGTCGGCCCTCGCCCTTCTCTTCCATGGGAGGTGGAACTTTACAGCCCGGAGCAACGCCACCGACACGATTGCCTGCCCGGTATGACCGGTCTGTGGCAAGTAAGCGGACGTAGCCGCCTGACAGTGCAACAGATGTTAGAACTTGATCTTACCTATGTGGAACATCGCTCCCTAAGGTTAGACCTCTGGATCCTTTTGCATACGCTACCTGCAGTGCTGCTGGGCGAAACACGCTAAGAGACGAAAGAACATGGGCACGCGGTTCCCCCCATACTCAATTCCAACCCTTGCATCATCATCTTGGCAGTCAGACGGCACCATTCAAGCCGGACTCTCGCTGCAGAACAGGATCCTGACCTCATGAGCTCGATGCTGGTTCACGTCTCTGAGGTTGAGTGGAGCCATCATCTGGCGAGCCATCGGCTAAGCAGCCTGTTCTCCTCTCCGGCATGGATCGACGTCATGACTCGCACTTACGGCTTCAATGTCCGTGCATCCGTCCTTTCCAGCCACGGCGCTGTGGATGCCACAATTCTTTTCAGCCATATCCGGGATATCCGTGGAAGCCGCATCGTCTGCCTGCCGTTTTCTGATTATTGCGATCCTCTCGTGGAGGATCGCAGAACATGGCAGGAGCTGGTGGATCCCCTTGTCGCCCTCAATGCGCCAATCAGACTGCGTTGCCTTCGGAATTCCTTGCCCGATGATGACCTGCGCTTCACCATGTACAAGCGAGCGAAGTGGCACGCAATTGATCTCGGCCGCACGCAAGACGAGCTATGGGATGGCCTTTCGGGGCAGGCACGCCAAAACATACGTCATGCTTGTCGCAGCGGCGTTACCGTCAGAGAAGGAAAGTGCCTGGAAGACGTTCATCTTTTCCACCGTATGCACTCTCGTCTCAGAAAGTCGAAGTATCGCCTTCTGGCGCAACCCGCGGCTTTCTTCGATCATCTTCACCAAATTTTCTCGCGGGAAGATCGTTTAACGGTGCTCATTGCGGAGCTCGACAATACTCCACTAGCTGGAATACTCCTGCTTCAATGGAGTGATGCGTTGTATTACAAATTTAACGCAACGCTCGACTCATCGCATCGTCCGAATGAGCTGTTACTCTGGAGAGCAATGCTTTTGGGGCACAAGCGCGGTCTGAGAACCCTCGACCTGGGCTTGTCGGACCACGACCAGCCTAGTCTCATACGCTACAAGCGGAAGTTCGCTACAGAAGAGCAGGATATCCGCTTTCTTGAGTGGCTTCCCCAGAACTATTGCAATCCACACGGTGATGAAGCCTCGGAGATATTCAATCACGTCACGCGTCTACTCACAGACCCTTCGGTACCTGATGAGATTACGCGGGATGCAGGTGACAAGTTCTACCGCTTCTTCGCTTGAGAGTACGGGGTAAGTTCTGCTTCGGTCTCGCAACCGTGACTTTTCCAGGCGACTTGAGGCCACTTGCGCGTCTTGAGGCGAGATCCGGTAAATCGAATTCTGGTATGGAGGAAGCGTTGACCAAGATCCACAACAAGATGGCCCCTTCCGGTGCAAAAGCACTAACCAGCCCAGACAACCGTGTTCGGCTGCCGGAGCAATCCGCCGTGGGGGAGAATCCTTCAGAAGTGCCATTGCAGCCACATCGCTATAGCAGCGCGAAGCTCGTCTTTATCCTCATGCTTCCAGTGCTGGTCACGGCCCTGGTTGCATTTATAGTTGCTTCGCAGAGCAAGCCCATTTACGCGGCCCGCAGCGAGGTCATGCTAGATTTGAGGCGCTTGCCTTGGGATGTTGCGGAGAGAGTTGTTGCCACTGAAGTCGTAGTGGCCCAGAGCCGAGCACTTCTGGTGCCGGTCGCTGACAGTTTTCAAATCCCGGTACGAGATCTGGAAAGGGATTTCAGTCCCGAGCTCATCCGTAACAGCAGTGTTGTTCGGCTGCAATACGAGCATGTCAACCCGACGCTGGCCCTGGAGATCACCCGGATTATCACTGATCGCTATGTCGCGACTCTCCAGAATTTCTCATCCGAGGAGACGCGGGCCCGCATTTTGACGCCGCCCTTTATTCTCGAGGAACCCATATCGCCGAAACCCTTTCGAGCCGCAGCCGTCGGAGCGGCCATCGGTATGTTGCTCGCCGCTGTTGGGGCGACGCTGTGGATCCAGCCATGGCGAACAACCCATCAGGCTTGACCCTTAACATGCCTTCCGCCGAGGTCGCTGCCCTTGCAAGCGACTCGCGCACGGCCGCAGTATGGACCCTGGTGAGCCGCATTACCGGATTTGGGCGGGTTATATCCGTTGCCGCTGTGCTTGGCCCTACCTATTTCGGCAACCTGTTTCAGACGCTCAATATCCTGCCGAATCTTGTCCATGATCTGCTTGCGGGGTCCCTTGTCACGGCGATGCTTGTGCCTCCTCTTGCACGCTGTTTTAACCAGAAGGACCTCCCAGCGGCTCACCGACTCGCCACAGGTTTTCTGACCTTTGCCCTGTTGGCGTTTCTCGCTCTGATTGGCTTGATCCTGTTGGCTGGACCCATGATCCTAGCGCTGATCACGGGCGCAGTGCGTGATCCTGTTGTCCGCGACCTGCAGCTTCAGATCGGATTTCCCCTCTTGGCGATGTTGATGCCCCAAATGTTTCTTTACGGGATCATCAGCATTGCCACTGCAGTGCAGAATGCGCAGCGCCGTTTTGCTCTTGCGGCGGGCGCGCCTGCGCTCGAAAATATCGGCACCATTGCGGTCATGATCGCATCGGCCGCAATCTTCGGCATAGGCGTCGACGTGAGCGCCATGACCCGTGCCCACTTGCTTTTCATCGGGATCGGCTCCACCAGTGCAGTAGCGCTCCATGCGGCAGTTCAGTGGTGGGGTGCCAATCGGGCCGGCATTGCGCTGCTGCCCACTTCAGGCTGGCGCGACCTCGAGGTCCGTTCGCTCATTCGCATGGCGATCCCTTCCAGCGTTTTTACGGCACTAGGCAGCACTTTGTATCTGAGCCTGCTCGTTGTTGCCGGAACTCTGCCTGGAGGGGCGGTAGCATTTCAGATCGGTCTCAACTTTTTCAATGTGCCCGTCGCGCTTTGCGCAAGGCCGGTTGCGGCGGCCCAACTTCCCCTTCTTGCACGTAGCTTCGATCATGGAGACCGCACTGCATTCGCCGAGATTTACCGCGCCGGACGGACATTGACGCTCTTCATTGCACTGCCGGCGAGCCTTCTGTTCTGCGGCCTTGCCGAGGCTCTGGCGCGTGCTATCGCATTCGGCGGGATGGCGGGTCCCGATGGCGTCGTGCTCGTCACTGCGGCAATCGGAAGCCTAAGTCTCGGAATTGTGGGCGAGGCTCTTTTCATCGTCGCAACATCGGCTTCATATGCACGCCGAGACGCCACAGTACCGTTGCAGGCAATGGCGGTCCGCGCCGCGCTTACCTTGGGCGGAATGGCGTTTGCATTTTGGCTCGTTCAAGGCACTCTGGTTTTGTGGGCACTTGGTCTATCGGCATCGGCGGCCAATCTGCTGGGAGCAGTCTACCTGCACAGCAAGCTGAGGCATAACTACTTGCCACAAGCCAAAATTCAGACCCGCTGGCTCTTTGGAACGTTCATGGCTGCCGGTGCAGCTGCGATGTCGGGCATTATCATGGCGAGGTGGCTGACCGGCCCCAATCAGACTAACCTTGAGAAAATTGGTGTGGCCCTCGCCGCCATCCTGGCGGGTGGTGTGTGCTACCTTGCCATCCAATGGATACGCAGTTCGGAAGAAATGAGACATCTATACGCCGGCACCCTGACCGGGCACGTCTTCAGAAAGACCCACGAGATGAAGGGCAAGACGGACACAAGCTCCGACGCCCCAGCGACTAAGAGCCCCCCATGATATCCGTGCGGCAGCTTGCAGAGCCTTGGGCTTCACCATCCTGGGCCGTGGCCACCGTCTGGGTCCTCGGACTTGCAATCTTATCCGGGACGGCAGTGGGTCTTGCGGAGGAATGGGCGGTGCCAAGCTCCATTGCCATGGTCGTTTACGTGGCGGTTGCAATTCGGCCGGAGATCGGGGCCTATCTCTACCTCCTGATCGCTCCTTTGATCCTTGGTCTTCCACGGGGCAGCCTCGTTCCATTTGCTCGACCCAGTGAAGGATTATTGTTCTTGATACTTTTGGCCGCCTGCGCCCGAATTGTATTCGAATGCATGCTGAAGAAAGCGCAGCGCATGGTGTTCGATCAGATTGACCTCGCCTTTGTAACACTGGCTCTGACCAGTTCGGCGATCCCTCTGCTGATGCGGTTTGGCCGCAATTTGCCGATTTCAACCGACGATCTGTTGTACGCCCTCGTATTGTGGAAGTACTACCTCATTTACCGGTTTTATCGGTACGCGATTACGACAAGAGCGCAGGTCAAAACCTGCCTTGTGCTCGCCATGCTTTCATCGGCCGTGGTGGCGTCCATTGCGGTGCTGCAGGTGCGCGGCCTGCTCGGAGTACGTGAGCTGTTGTGGACTTACTACGATCGCCCGTTTGAGGGGCTTTCTGGGATTGTTACCGACCGTGGAACATCCACCCTGGCCTCGTCCTTCAGCATGGCCGACATAATGGCCATGTGCCTTGCCATCGCTCTGGCATGGCTGCCGGGTCAGTCCGTGGCACGCAAGATGCTCTTTGTCGCCGCTGCAGGCGTCTTCGTGTTGGGATGTATGGTCTCGGGCCAGTTCTCGGGAGCTATTGGACTCGTTATCGCGGTGCTCACAGTCGGTCTTGTCACAGGACGGCTACGTCAATTCCTGATCACCGCTGTCCCCCTCACACTGGCAGCATCGGTCTTGCTGTGGCCCGTGATTGAGAGACGGCTGAGCGGATTTCACAGTCTTGCTGGGCTTCCGCGAAGCTGGCTCGGCCGATTGGATAACCTCGAACGTTTCGTCTGGCCCGAATTGATTGCGGGGTCCAACTGGCTGGTCGGGGTTCGCCCCTCGGCCCGCATTCCAGCACCTGAACCATGGCGCGAGTGGATTTATATCGAAAGTGGCTATGCTTGGCTGCTCTGGACAGGTGGTCTGCCGATGCTTGTTGCTTTTATTGGGTTCGTCTGGATCTCGCTCCGGGCGATGGCAAGAGTCGTCTGCGAGGGAGAAAGCCCGATATCTGTTGCCGCAACCGCCGCGATCGCAGGCTTGGCCATAATGGTTGCGCTGATGCTGTTTGACCCCCATCTGACCATGCGCGGCGCGGCAGATCTCTTTTTCCCTTTATTGGCGCTCTCCTGCACGGCTTCCGGACGTGAGCGCACCCTGGGCTCAGTGGCGTGAGTTCGCTCCGCCGTCCTTCAAATGCCGCGTATATTCAGAAGCCGGGCCTCTTCCACGTTTGCCTGTCGAGATGAGATTTGACTCTCTCGATGTACCTGTTTGCTGCTTCATCGTACCATTTGCCGGAAAACCATAATCCGATGCAGCCCCACTCATCCCCCTTGGCATAACCGTCTTTTAGCCAGTGGCTAAAAGCTCCTTCATAGCAGGCTCGAAGCCACCCCATAGCGTAATCTACATTGTACGCTGTGGACTGCACGGCCAGAGGGTAGGTGCCTTCATGCACTGTGACCTTTACCTGGAGAATACCATAACTCTGCCAGCAAGGTGCCTCTTGGCCGATGATCGAACAGGTTCGGGCATCATAGGACAAATCCCCAACCTGCGACTGGCGCCAATAGCTTTCCTGAACCGCCCGCGCTCGGGTCACGTCCTCATCAAATCCCCATTTGCAGGCGCCCCATCGGATGATTTCGTCCGTAGTCCCGGCAAAGCTTCCATCGATACGGTTCGCAAAGTTTGCATTGAAACTGGCGTTCGCACCGTCGATTTTGATCCCCTTATGAGCCGGGTAATTTGACTCATAGTTCTCAACGCGAGGTTCCCATACCGATCCACGGATCCGCTCGATGCAGCTCCTGCTGCTTGGCAGTTCTGCGCCTGGTCCGAGATCATTAAAATGATGCATGTCCGCAGTAACGTCACTCGCCATCATGCAAACGGAACTCACTGCGATGGCAAGCAGAGCCGGCTTGCGCAATATCTGATCGGCGCGCTTTTCCATCACCATTGCCACTCGCAGACCCGGTTGGCTTATGTCAACATTAGCAGTCTAGATCTATGTCGCCACGGAGACGACGCCTCACCTGATAAACTTAATCGATCCTAGCACTCTCGGCGCGCCGGGCGCAGAAGCGTATCATAGACATGGAGGTACCTCTCTTTCACATTTCGCCAGCTATGGACCTCGTAGAGTTCTGACGTCCGCTGGACGCGACGCTTTAAATCGTCAGCATTCTGGAAGGCGAAGAGCACTTGACTGGCTAAGTCGGCCTCGTCGCCCGGGTCAAAGTAGAGGATGGTGTCTTCTGGGAAATAGCTGGCAATAGATCTGAGCCGTGATGCGATGATCGGGCGCCTGAGCGCCATGTACTCGTACATCTTGTTTGTGTGAACGAGGGCGGAATAGGGATTGCACCGCATCGGCACGACGGTCACATCCGCACAGAGGATCTCCGCTATCATGGCCTCGAACGGAAGGTACCCCAGATAACGCACATGAGATGCGACGCCAAGTTCCTCAGCCTTCGCAAGCACCGCAGGAAGATCATCGCCCTGTCCCATGAACCTGAACTGGATGCCAGGAATCTCATTTCTCACACGAGATACAGCACGAACAATCAAGTCGAAACCGTATCGCTGCTCAATTGTGCCATGGCAAAGCAGCTTGAATGTCCCCGTACGGCGGTCTTCCTCTTTCACAAGCGCTACCTGCTCCGCTAGATAAGCATAGCGCTCCAAGCTAAACAGGTGGTCATCCGGCACGTTGAGAATTACGGTGATCTTACTGACGTCTGCCCCACGCCGGCCGAAATTCTCGCGCATTTCATTGGTCACAGTTAGCACGTGGTCTGCATAAGACAGGCTCAAGCGCTCGGCCAATTCGACTGCTCTAACTAGGAGGCGGTGTCGCAGCCTATCAAAGAGCACGCCGAACAGTTCCGGCATCGGCTCGTGCATATGCAGCACTACCTTCACCCTTGCCAGTCGAAGAAACAGGGAGGAGAATACGAGGTAATCCGGCATGGTGTTGATCTGAACGGCGGACAGCCGGCGACGCCAGTGCAACCCAACCAATTCCACCGAGGCTAAAGCGAAGAAGGCATTGTACTCAAACAGGTACCTGCCTATGTGGCCCCTACGGTGCACAACAGGCAGCCGGCGGACATGGACGCCATCAATGATTTCACACTCTGCCTCCCCCTGCCTGCGGAGGCAAATGACGTGAACCTCGAAGCCTGCTTCGAGAAGCGCTTCGGCCTCCCGTTTTACATTGAGCTCACCGGGATAGAAACTGTGCCGCACGATGCACACGCATCTTATCCCTGACAAGTCGGCTTGCCGCTTCATATGTGATCTCTCGTATCCGGCAAGCGTAAACGCGTCTTCGAGATACAAGCCCGTTTCCTACACGCCGCAAGCGAGTCCGGCGCGGCACTTGCGAATTGATCTACTTTAGCGCGGTGCAAGGCACACGCGGGGAATGCATCAGAATCTGGGATTCCCACGGACGATATGTTTTGCCGCAGAGCCATTTAGGGATAGTATCGCGAGGTGCGATCCAGGGCAAATTCGAGCTGCAACAGGTTCATGAACTGTTGGATAGGTAGTACTCGTCCAAGGTGATCAGACGTCGACCGTGCAGTTATCTGGAATAGGGATTACAGCATGCTCGATATGCACCGTGCAGATATTGCGAACAGCAATATCCCATCAAGAACAGAGGCGCATTGGCCTCCCATTTCAAACGTCCTTTCAAGCCTAAGGTCGTGGTGCATCAACGCTTTGGTGATCCCATTGGCGGCAACGTTATCTCCGATGCGGCCACGGGCAATGGCTAGATGCTGTCGCCTGATCATCTCCCTCCTGGTTGCGAGTGTCTCTGCCCCTGAATCACCTCGCGCTCAACCTTCGTTTTCCGGCGCCCAATCCTGTATAGAGAGATCACACGAGATCGAAAGCGCCGTTTGGAAGGATCCTTATTATCCCGGGAAGCAGATTTGGGGCTATGTCGATCGGCATAGCGTCGTTACCGGCGAGTCCTTCAACCTGATGCTGTCGACGAAGCCAGCGTCTCCACCAATTATGGTTCGGGCGGAAATTTTCCATATGAGGCCCTCGTCAGGCGGCGAGCGGCAGATGGTATGGCAGAGCCAAGCTTTTCAGGTCGTTTGCCAAGCGGTCCCGAGTACAGCAGCCGCTATTGGCCCTGGCTGGCAGCCGACGCTCGCAGACATCCAGAGCACCGGGCTGCAACCAGGTTATTATATGATTGACATCGTCCACGAAGATAGCAAAGTCCGAGAGCTGAATGTCGCCAGCTTCGTCGTGAAAAGCCCGCGCAGGTCTGGAGACATCTTAGTAAAGCTTGGCACCAATACCTACCAAGCCTACAACAGCTGGGGCGGCCACAGCCTTTATGTAAGCGACCTCTACCATATTCAGGGACAGATCGTCAGCTTCGACCGCCCGACCCCGCCTTCCTTCCTGGAATATGATTGGCACTACGTAAAATGGCTCGAGGCTGCCGCGATGAGAAACGGCTGGACAGTCGATTATGCCACGAACTTCGACATTCATACCGATCCCCATCTCATGGATGGATATCGTATCGTGATCGTGCCGGGGCATGATGAATACTGGACCAAAGAGGAGTTCGATGCGTTCGAGCGGCGCATCCTTGTCCAGGGAAAGAATGTCCTGTTCCTCGGCGGTGACATTGCCTACGCGCAAGTTCGCTATGCTGATGTGAACCGCGCACCGCGCGGCCCGGACCAAGGACGGGAAATGATCGCTTATAAACGACTTGAGGATCCCATTCGCTGGCGGGTAACGTCAGGAGAAGCCGATCTTCTTGTGACCGCCCGCTTCCGCGATGGACGGCGGCGCCCCGAGACCATGCTGACGGGCGTCGGCAGTGAGGGCGTGTTCACGCCGGTGACGGACAACAATCCGGCGTATCCGCTCCATGTCGTACGCACCGATCTTCCGTTTTTCGCCGGAACAGGACTTCAGCCCGGCGCTTCTGTCGGCAACCTCGTGGGATACGAGTGGGGGAACAGCGATCCGACGAGAGATGGGACACGACTATGGGATTCCGAGAGATCACGGATTGCCGCCCTCCCCCGCGAACGAGTTTTGGTGGTTTTCGAGGGCCGGCCCCGAAACGATAAAGGACAAGAGGGGCGCACCGAGTCAGTTTACTTCACACTCCCATCCGGCGCGAAGGTCTTCAGCGCTGGGACCATCCGCTGGGCTTGGGGGTTGAGCAAACCAGGATTTGAGAATGAACCATTCCGTATACTGAACGAGCATCTGATCGAATACTTCCTTGAGCCGTCTCGACGATAGTCGCGCCCGGACCGGTATATCCCGGACTGCGTCTCAGATACGGCCAGACGTTCTATGTCTGATTGGCGGGGAGCAGGCCCATCAAATCTCGGTCGAGGATCGCCGCATTGGCTTTCAAGTCCATCAGTCAGCCTTGAGACCCTCGGGATTAGCAGTTGTGTTCGTGCCAGTCGAGAGCGCACGCGCCTGCGTAACACAGCCAACTGCATCAGGCCGTTCAGAATATGGAGATCACTGGTGAGATCTTACACGGATTGAGATTGATGCTCACGCTCATTCCGATAGGCCCGTGCCTATGCTACTCTGCTTCACTGGCGAGACGCCGCTCTCCCTGGCCATGAGCCGCATCCTGCTCGGGCGCGGCACTTGCACGAACGGTAGACATTTGCTCACCGGCCTCCCATTCGTTTGTTGCAGAACGTCCATTAAGCGCGACCTAAGGAGCGGTCATTGCATGAGATTGGGTTGAACTTTCGCGGTGCACCTCTTGCACGATTCGTGCTAAAGTCTTTGAGGAACCTCGTCGTGGCAATGTAACGATTTGCATTTATGCGGATGTTCGCTTTCGTTGTGCAAGCGCCGCCAGTTTGGACATCGGCGCAGGGATGCACCGGAGCCACTTGTTGATGCAGCCATGTACCATTGAACACGCATCTCTAGCGTGAACTTCCAGCCTTATTGGAAGGATACGAAGATGTTCTCGCAAGCCGAACCGATCAATCCCATGCTTCAGTATGAGGGGATCGTGCTTAACGGCGGCGAGTTCAATTCCGACCCAAATCTGAACCGCTGGTCGAACAACAGCCCAGATTACGGCGGGTTGGGCTCAAACTACATTTACCCGAACACTCGAGAGATCGATTACTTCGTCTCCAAGGGCATGAATACATTCAAGATCCCGTTCCATGCCTGTAACCTCTTGGATGAAACCAAAGCCGATGATCTCAGGACTGTCACGAAATTGGTCGACTATGCCGCCTTGAAGGGCGCGACAGTCATCATCGATCCACACGACTACGGATACACCTACAAGGGCAAGCTCATTGGGCGCGACGCCGGATCGGTGGATGAGTTTGCGAGCGGATGGGCGTCCATCGCTTCCGTATTCAAGAATAAGCAAAACGTGATTTTTTTGCTTATGACGGAACCAAACGAGCAGACCGCAGCGGAATGGTTACAGGGTGCAAACGCCGCCATTCAGGTAATTCGTGAGATAGGAGCGACGCAGAAGATCCTCGTTCCTGGATCCTATTGGAGCGGCGGTTGGTCCTGGGTCTCTTCCGATAATGATACAGTAGTCGGGTTGGGTGTTAAGGATCCACTAGACAACTATGC
Source organism: Microvirga sp. P5_D2 (assembly GCF_054049475.1). Taxonomy (NCBI): domain Bacteria; kingdom Pseudomonadati; phylum Pseudomonadota; class Alphaproteobacteria; order Hyphomicrobiales; family Methylobacteriaceae; genus Microvirga; species Microvirga sp. P5_D2. Next base: position 20,465 of record NZ_JBFUMH010000087.1, read on the forward strand.
TTTTGAAATTCACCAGTACCTCGACGCCGATTTCTCGGGTTCGACTAGCTCAGTTGTTCGTGATTCAGGTTCGACGACGCTTCAACAGGTAACAGACTGGGCACGCTCCCATGACGAGCAGTTGTTTCTGGGAGAGTTCGGCTTCGCGTCCGATATGGCCTCAATGAGGGAAGGCAAGGCGCTCAACGACTTCACTCACGCAAATTCAGATGTCTGGATCGGCCAGACTTACTGGGGAGCCGGTCCATGGTGGGATGACTACATGTTCTCTGTCGAGCCAACCGGGCTCGGCACTACAACTGTAACTGATAAACGCCAGATGAGCGTTCTAGACGAATATCTGCTAGTCGCGTAGCTTATTTATATATCTCCCACTAGCTTCCAAGGCGAACAATAGCGTCAAGAACCGGCGTGCTGCCGTCCAAAGGCTCCACTGCACTACCCTGGAACAGGCATGACAAACCCAGCGGAATGGGGCGCTCTGGCAGCAGGGCTGAAAAACTGGTCGACGAGACGGATTCTGCCTGTCGATCCGGACTGCGGCAGCATGCAAGCGAGCCCTGGAGGGACTGCGGGTAGGTGAGCAGATCTTTGGTGTGCGCCGGTTCGAGCCGAAACTGGGGCATCGACAGATGGCCTGCCGTGAAGGCCTCCGCCAGATCCCCGATGGCGTAGCGGGTATGCAACCGTCGGAATGGTGGCGCCTCGGGAATGGGGCTATTGCCGAAGCCTACAATGGCGTGGCATTGGGCGCAGTTCGTTTGTGCGAAGGTGAATCTACGCTGCACGTGTCCTGACTGAGCCATGGCCATGGATGAGTCTAGTGCAGGTGCAATAACGAGGGAAGCAAGCTGCTTCATCATCGATGCTCCACTACCCTTGAAGGGTCGGCCGGGTGCGCGGGCTCAATCAGACAATTACGGAATTGGGCGCATATTCCTACCAGATGGCACCAAGCTCAGTACGGACCTGACACCACTCGTGTCGCAATAGCAGCCCGTTGATGGCAATTTCGATTGTCTATTGGATTTTGGTTTGAGTGTCGTCGCGCTCTGCCGTGCACGGTCACTTCGGATCAAATTCTGAAAGCCCTTGCTGTTTAGGAACTTCCACTAACGGGATGGACCGGGCGTGCTTACCGGCGCACCCGTCATGAGGGGCGCCCCAGCACGAGGATCTGAGCCATGCCCACAGCTCCGCTTCAGCCCGTTGCCACCCTTGGGATCGACATCGGCAAGAACAGCTTCCACCTCATCGGCCTGGATGCGTGTGGCGCCATCGTCCTGCGCCAGAAGCTCTCGCGTGGGCAAGTTGAAGCTCGGCTGGCCAACATGCCGGCGTGTCTGATCGGCATGGAAGCCTGTGTTGGCGCCCATCATCTCAGCCGCCAACTTCTGGC
>NZ_JBFUMH010000088.1:0-21774 GCF_054049475.1 Microvirga sp. P5_D2
GTCCTTCCACATGCTCGGCTGGTACTTGATGTCGAGGCCGTAGGCGCTGGTGTCTTGGGAGATCACCAGGACTTCCTTGACGCCCGCTTTCGCGAGTTTCTCGGCCTCGCGCAACACATCCCCGATGGGGCGGCTGACGAGGTCGCCGCGAAGCTTGGGGATGATGCAGAAGGTGCAGCGATTGTTGCAACCTTCTGAAATCTTTAAATAAGCGTAGTGGCGCGGCGTCAACTTGACGCCCTGGGGCGGCACGAGATCGATGAACGGATCGTGAGCCGGCGGGACGGCCTTGTGAACGGCTGAGACCACGGATTCATAAGCCTGGGGGCCCGTGATCGCCAGAACGTTCGGGAACTGGTCGCGGATCTGCTCGGGCTCGGCGCCCATGCAACCCGTGACGATGACCTTGCCGTTCTCGGCCATGGCTTCGCCAATGGCCTCCAGGGACTCGGCCTTGGCGCTGTCGAGGAAGCCGCAGGTGTTGACGATGACCAYGTCGGCCCCGTCATGCTCCTTGGTCAGCTGGTAACCTTGGGCGCGAAGCTGGGTAATGATCCGCTCGGAATCGACCAGGGCCTTGGGGCAGCCCAGAGATACGAACGAGACTTTGGGCGCGGGAGCATTCATCCGCCAAATCCAATCTAGAAACTATCCTGACATCCGGATGGCGCCCCGAATGGCGCCGCATCGCCGCAAAAGCATGGCAAGAACTGCCCTCTGGCCGATGCCGCGCCCTGCGCAAGCGCTTCCGAGAGGGGAACCGCGCGACTGAAACGCGAAAAACGCTTACAACACCCTTTGTGCCTTTACAACACTGGCCTTTTGGACGCATCCGGCGGTTTGGCCCTATCGAGCGGCCAAGCTAGGACTGAGATTAGCGCTATATTCTCTAGGCCAGCTACTTGGCTGGATCATCCGTGGGAGAAGTCAGTTGCAGGTCGCGATCTTCAGCACCAAGCCATATGACCGGCGTTTCCTCGATGCCGCGAACAAGCAGGCAGGGCATCGGCTCACATATTTCGAGGCACGCCTTTCAGCTGAGACCTGCAATCTCGTAAGCGGTTTCGATGCTGTCTGTGCCTTCGTCAATGACACGGTGGACGAGCAGGTCCTGAAGCTTCTGGCGTCATCAGGGGTGAAGCTTGTTGCTCTACGCTCTGCCGGATTCAACAACGTCGATCTGGAAGCCGCCAAACGGCTCGGGATCACTGTCGCCAGGGTTCCGGCCTATTCCCCCCATGCTGTCGCCGAGCATGCGCTCGCGTTGATCCTAACGCTCAACCGCAAAACGCACAGGGCTTATAACCGGGTGCGGGAAGGCAATTTCGCCCTCGAAGGACTTCTCGGCTTCGACCTCGCAGGCAAGACCGTCGGGGTGGTCGGGACGGGGAAGATCGGCGAGATCGCATGCCGGATTTTGCTGGGTTTCGGATGCCGCGTGATCGCCAGCGACGTTCAGGAAAACCCGGCCTGCACGGTCATAGGCGCGACCTATGTCACGATGGACGAGCTCCTCTCGTCGTCCGACATTGTGACGCTTCACTGCCCGCTGACGCCGACGACCCGTCATCTCATTGACGATAAGGCTCTGCAGCGCCTGAAAAAAGGTATGATGCTGATCAACACGAGCCGCGGCGCGATCATCGATACGAAGGCTGTGCTGCGAGGACTCAAGAGTGGCGTCATCGGATCGCTTGGTCTCGACGTCTACGAGGAGGAAACGGATCTTTTCTTCGAGGATCTCTCGGGCCGCTTCATCGATGACGATGTCTTCGCGCGGCTGCTGACCTTTCCGAACGTCCTGATCACCGGCCATCAGGCCTTCTTCACGGAGGAAGCTCTCAACAAGATCGCGGAGACCACGATCGCCAACATCTCGTCCTTTGCAAAGACCGGACGGGCGGAGCATGAAGTCTCGGTGGAGAAGATCGTGCGTAACGATGTTTCTGCGCCGCGAAGCCAATGATGCAATCTTCGACTTGGCGAGCCGGGAGCCATTGAAAGTTCTGGAATTTCTCTGGCACCTTGCTTCACATTATCCGCTCGGATTGTTGCCCAACGGGAGAATGCCGTGCCTTCAATCGAGACCTACCTGCCGAAAACGCGGATCGCCTATCTTTCCATGGAGATCGCGATCCGGTCCGAGATGCACACCTATTCCGGCGGGCTCGGGGTACTTGCCGGCGACACGGTGCGCTCGGCAGCGGATTTGGCGCTTCCCATGATCTTCATCACCCTGGCGAGCCGCCAGGGTTATCTCCGGCAGGAGATCGATGAGGAAGGACGGCAGGTGGACCGCTCCGACCCCTGGGATCTGGCGGAATGGGCAACGCCCCTGTCACCGGTACAGGCGGCGATGGTCGAGGGCAGGGCTGTGTGGGTGCGGCCTTGGCTCTACGAGCTCACATCAACCCACGGCAACAAGGTCCCTGTTCTGCTCCTCGATACCAACGTGGAGCCGAACGATCCGCAGGATCGCACCATCACCGATTGGCTTTACGGCGGCGACAACGAGTATCGCCTCAAACAGGAGATCATCCTCGGCATCGGGGCCGAGCGTGTGCTGCTGGCACTTGGGTTCAAGATTGAGACTTATCATCTCAACGAAGGGCATGCTGCGCTGTTGCCGCTCGCGCTTTTGCGCCACCATCCTCGCCCGGACAACGCCGTGCCTGGATCGGTGCCATACGATGTCGCGGCGGTGAGACAGCAATGCGCCTTCACCACCCACACGCCGGTCGAAGCGGGCCACGACAGGTTCGGTTATGACGATGTCAGGCGGCTTCTCGGCGATTTCGTTCCGTTCGATCACCTGAAAGCGCTCGGTGGGCATGAGCATCTCAACATGACGACGCTCGCGCTCAGTCTCAGCGGGTTCGTGAACGGCGTGTCTCTCCGCCATGCGGAAGTCACGCGCCATATGTTCCCGGGTTATCGCATCCATGGGATTACGAACGGCGTGCATCTGGGGCAATGGACACATCCGGTCTTCGCGCGGCTTTTCAGGGAGGTCGCAGCCGATTGGGAGGACAGGCCGGAGGTTCTGTCCGACATCGAGCGCATCGACGATGAGGCGATCTGGGCTGCCCACGAGAGTGCCAAGCGGGAGTTGGTCGATCTTGTGCGCGAAAGGACAGGAACAGAATTCGATCCGCATCTGCCGGTCATCAGCTTTGCGCGGCGCATGACGAGCTACAAGCGTCCAAGCCTGATCTTCAGCGATTGGGCGCGCCTTCTGGATATTCACCAACGCTATCCGTTTCAGATCGTGTTCTCAGGGAAAGCTCACCCGCGTGACGAAGGCGGAAAGGCGATGATCCGCGAGATCGCGAGCCAGGCGTGCGATGCCCGCATCCCGGTGGCATTCGTGCCGAACTACGAGATGGAAGTCGCCCGCACGCTCGTCGCCGGCAGCGATGTGTGGCTCAACAATCCCATCCCGCCGTTGGAGGCCTCGGGCACGAGTGGCATGAAGGCTGCCGTCAATGGTGTTCTCAATCTGAGCACCCTCGACGGCTGGTGGCTGGAAGGTTGCGAAGAGGCAGTGACGGGCTGGGGCATCGGCCAGCACGAGAATCCCGACGATCACGCGCGGGCGCTGTACGAAAAGCTCGAAGGCATCGTCCTGCCGCTCTACGCCCACGACCGGGCCCGCTGGATCTGGATGATGAAGCAGGCCATCGGCCAGATCGGCTCTGTTTTCAACACGCGCCGCATGATGCAGGCTTATGCCAGGGAGGCGTATGGCCTCCTTTTGCCGGATCGATAACGGTCAAGCATTCGCCACGCAGCCGGCGCTATATTCGCCCCAAAGAACGGGAGGTTGCCATGCTGGGCTGGATCGTTCGAGGCTTGATGGTCGGCGCCAGTGTCATCACCGGCATCTTCGTGGCGCAGGACGCTCCGTTATACGGCTTTGTACAGACGATCCTGGCAATCGGGCTTCTAACGCTGATCGTCGCCATTGCCGCGTTCTGGCCGCAGCGACGGATGCCGAAGTTTGGGCGATGGCACAAGCGTCAGTGATGTGCAGGATCAATCCAGATAAGCAAAGCCGCCTTCCGCGAGACCGCGTTTCCAATGATTGAAGACGTGAATTCTGTCGCGGTCGAGGCCTGGCTTTGTTTTCATGTAGTTGCGGATCGAGCGCGCACACACACTCTCTGCGCCAGCCCAGACCAGAACCCGGCTATCTGTGGGCCAAGCGGTTGCCTTGACCACATCCTGCAACGTATCGGTATTGTGCTGTCCGCAAAGCCAGCGAACATCCACACCCGAAGGCTTGCTAAAAACCTGCATCTCGGATTCATCCGGAATCTCGATAATGGCTTTGCCCTTGGCGGTCTCGGGCAGGTTTTCCAGGATAAAGGCGATGGCGGGCAGGGCAGTATGATCGCCGGCAAGCAGATACCAGTCGATGTTCTGGGTGGTTGGGCAGCCGGGGCCCCACACGCCGACGATATCGCCGGGTTGCGCCCGAGCGGCCCATGCCGACGCGATACCCCGGTCGCCATGCATGACAAAATCGACATGCATCTCGCCAGCAGCCTTGTCGAAACGCCGGACGCTGTAGGTGCGCATGACCGGCCGCGTCTCCACGGGCGGCCATATCAAGCGGCCTTCCGGCGACAGGGTAGGCCATTCCGGCTCGCCTCCCTGCGGCGGGATCAGCAGCTTGATATAGGGGCCCAGCGCATTGCTCGGCACGTCGAAGGTTTCGAGATCCTTGCCGCCCAGAACGATCCGGCGCATGAGGGGCGTCAGGTCATAAGTGCGCACGACATGGAGCATGCAGAGCTTCAGCTTGGGCTCCTCGCGGGAGACGGCTTTGGTCAATGCCGACATGAGTTCAAACCTTTGATAAGAATGCTCATCCTTCGCGCCTCGTGAGATGCCAGATCAGATACGGAACCCCGATCAGGCCGGCCACGAGACCGGCAGGTAATTGGAATGGGAAGATAACGACGCGGCCGAGCCAGTCGGCCGTTACCATGATGATCGCGCCGATCAATGCCGCACCGAACACCTGTTCAAGCGCACAACGCAAGCCGAGCGCGCGCGCCAGATGGGGACCGACGAGGCCGGCAAATGTGAGAGGACCGATGGCGAGCACGGCCGCTGCCGTCAGCAGGGATGCGAGCACCATGATCACGAGACGCACTGGTCCAAGGCCGATGCCGAGCTCCCGCGAGGTTTCATCGCCGAGTGGCAAAATATCGAGCCAGCGGGAGACCAAAGGCGCAGTCGGCAGCAGCACGATGGCGACAGCAAGAGTGATCCACAAGGTCGTGTAATCGGCCTTGTAGGTCGAACCAGCAAGCCAGGCGAGAAGCTGCGATGCGCGCGGGTCGCCCAAGGCGAGAAAGCTGATGATGATGGCGTCGAGAAAGGCGCTGAGCGCGATGCCGGTCAACAGGAGCTGATCAGGCGCCATGCGCGATTTCGCGCCGCGCCACAGGAGAATGGCGAGAACGGCGAGTGCGCCGGCGAAACTGAACGCCATCTGCAAGCCACGGCTCGGCGCCGTGCTCACGATCATGCTCACTAGCACGCCGATGGCCACGCCAGTGCCGATACCGAGGATTTCGGGGCTCGCGATGGAGTTGCGCGTCAGCCGCTGCAGCAGAACGCCCGCCATGCCGAGCATAGCACCCGCCAGAAGGGCAACGCCGATGCGCGGCAAGCGCCATTCGGACAAGGCGGCGAGGGCTGTGCTGTCCGCAATCGACCAGCCATTCGATGTACGGCCCAGGAAGATCGCCACGATGGTCATGCCGACGAGGGCCGCGGTAAGGATCGGGAAAAGGCGCGCGGGATCGTAGTTCTTGCTTTGCAAGGCGATGTTCGAGGGCAGGTCATTGCCCGTCGACCGCAGTTGCGGGAGAAGCCACAGAAGAAGCGGGGCGCCAAAGAGCGCGGTCACTGCGCCTGTGGGCAGGAAGTCCGCAAAACTGCCGCTGGCGGTCTGGACAGCCTGATCGACGAGCACCAGAAGGCCCGCACCGATGACGGGTGCGAGAAGAAGCCGCTCCTGAAGGCGGCGTGCTCCCGCAAACCGTGCGATGTGAGGAGAGGCAAGGCCGATGAAGCCGATGATCCCGACCGCCGACGTGACGAAAGACGTGAGCAGAACCGCGAGAAGGAGAGCGGCCACGCGAAGAAGACGAAGCGAAACACCGAGCGCATTGGCGCTTTCGTCGCTGAGAGTGAGGACGATCAGGGGACGGGCCAGTAGCGCCGTCAGAACGGCGCAGACGGCGAGGCGCGGCAGGAGATAGGTGACGACGGACCAGTCTTGCTGGATGACGGAGCCCGCGCCCCAGATGAACAAGGACGAGATGTATTCGTGATTCAGGAGTTTCAGCGCAACGATCAGCGAGCCGCAGAAGAGGCTTGTGACCAGTCCGGTCAGAATGAGCGTGAGCGCCGAGAAGCCGCGTGCTGAGGACACAGCGAAAATGATCGCCGTAACGGTGAGCGCGCCGAACACGGCCACGAATTCGCGCCCCGCGCCGAGAAGGAACGGTGCCCAGATCGTCGCAATCACGAGGGCAAGCTGTGCTCCCGCCTCGACACCGAGCGTCGTCGGGGAGGCGAGCGGATTGCGTAGCACGTGCTGGAAGATGACGCTGGCAAGTCCAAGCGCGGCGCCGCACAACAGCGCCGTCACGAGGCGCGGCAGGGCGGCGTAGTGGAAGAGGATTTGGCGCGTATCCTCGATGGAAGGATGCAGAGCGGCATCGACCCAAAACGTGGGCGGCAGCTGTGAGCCTAGGCGCAGCAGAGCCCAGGTGAGGGCAAGCGCCATGAGGCCTGTGCCAAGAAGAACGGCGCGGTGCGGGTGGCTAGCTTGCATGGCTGCCCTCCGGACCGAGGATGGCCTTGGTCAGGCTGCGGGCAAACCGCAAAGCGGTCGAAACATCGCCGAAGGCCCAGCAGGTCGGAAGCGTTTCGACACGGCCGGCGCGAACGAACGGCAGGCTCTGCCACAGGCCGGAACCGGAAAGGTTCAACGGCGCATCGGCCGGAATGGGCCCGATCGCGAAGAGTTGCGCATCGGGGTAAGGTGCCAACTCGTGGGTGCCGACGAGCGAGAAGCCCCAGAAAGCCGTGGAACGGTTCCAGGCATTTTCTAGCCCTAAGCGATCCAGCACATTTCCGAACAGGCTTTCCTGTCCATAGATACGCGTGTGGCGGCTATCCATGAACCCTGCGAGCAGGAGCGGCGGGACGGAGTGGCCTTCCAACGCACGGCGCAGGGAGGCGAAGGTTTCCTCAGCGCGCACGATGACGGCTTCTGCCTGTTTCTCCGCTTTCAGAACCGCTGCAACCTCCCGCAGAACCTGCATGGAGCGGTTGAACGGCTGACCGGCGGGCGTATAGGTTGCGTAGGAGCGGGTCGGCGCGATGCGCTCCAGCATTGGGCGCACGCTTTCACTGAACGGCGTTGTGAGGATCACATCGGGTTTGAGCGCGGCGAGGACTTCGAGGTTAGGCTCGGTGCGCAAGCCCACATCCTGAACGCCTGCAGGAATAGGAAAGTCATCGGCCCAGCGACGATACAACTCGATTTCGGCAATGCCAGCCGGCACGATGCCGAGCGAAATGACCGATGTGGTCAGGCCCCAGTCGAGAATGGCGACACGCGGCGATAAACCTTGCGCCCATGCGGGCGCCGTCTGCGAGGCGAGAAGCAGACCAGCAAGGTATTCGCGTCTGCTGATGCCCTTGCTCATCGCGCGAAACCTACGGGAGTTTCGAAGGCGGGATGCTGGATGACTTCCATGGGAACGCCATAGACCATCTCCAGCACATCGGCCCGCATGAGCTGCTGCGGCGTCCCTTTTGTCAGGATGTGCCCCTTCTGCAGGGCGATCAGCTCGTCGCAGAAGCGGGCTGCCATGTTGATGTCGTGGAGGATGGCGACCACGCCGAGATTGCGGCTGCGGCTCAGGCTGTTGAGCAGGCGCAGCACCTCGATCTGATGGGCAAGGTCGAGGGCGGATGTCGGTTCGTCCAGAAGGATGAAGCCGCTGTCCTGGGCCACCAGCATGGCGATCCATGCCCGTTGGCGTTCACCGCCCGACAGGGTGTCGATGAGACGGTCGGCAAAATCGTTCAGATGCGTCAGCTCAAGCGCTTCCGCCACGCGCAGATGATCTTCCGGCGTCACGCGCCCGAGTGGGCCGTGCCACGGATAGCGGCCAAACCGCACGATCTCGCGAATGGTGAGGTCGGTGCTTAACGGGATCTGCTGAGGAAGATAGGCAACCTGGCGTGCGAAGGCCCGCGCGCCGAATTCGTCGATAGGCGTTCCGGCGTAGACGATCCTGCCGCCGCTCGGCTGCATCTGGCGGGCGAGCAGCTTCATCAGCGTGGACTTGCCCGATCCATTGTGGCCGATGATCCCGTAGACACGCCCGCGCTTGAGCGACAGCGACGTCGGCTCGAGCAACGTGTATCCATCGATGGCAAGGCTCGCGCCCTCCATCGTGAAGACGGGATCAGCCAACCCCGAAGGATCGGGGCTGGCCGGGATAATATCGTTCTGCCGGAGCACGGCCTGCATTACCACTTGTAGCTTGCGCTGAGGGTGGCCCGGCGGCGGTCGCCGTAGAAGCAGGCATTCTCCGAGGAGCAGGAGCCTACATACACGTCGTCGAACAGGTTGGACACGTTGAGGGCAACGCGCCAGTTGTTGCGCTCGTAGTGGATGCCTGCATCCGCCACCTTATAGCTCGGCACCTTCAGGGTGTTCGCCGGATCGGCATAGGAATCGCCGACGAAGCGCACGCCCGCGCCCACGCCGAAGCCCTGGAACGTGCCTTCCTGCACCGTGTAGTCGAGCCACAGGGAGCCGAAGGTCTCCGGCACGCCCACCGGCACCAGACCCACGTTGAGCGGGTTGAGATCCCTCGTCGTCTCAAGGTCATAGAATGTGTAGGCGCCGATGAGGTTGAGGCCCGCCATGAGGTTGGCGTTGACCTCGAACTCCACGCCCCGCGAACGCACCTCGCCGGTCTGCACCTGGTTCAGGATGTTGTTGGGGTCGGTGGTAAGCACGTTCTGGCGCGTCAGGTCGAAGAGGGCCACGCCCACGAAGCTGTTCATGCCGACCGGCTGATACTTCACGCCGACTTCCACCTGCTCGCCGGTTTCCGGCTCGAGCGGATTCTGGGTCGCGCTGTTGGTGCCGATCAGCGAGTTGAAGGAGCGCGAATAGCTCACATACGGCGCGATGCCGATATCGGTGTTGTAGATGAGGCCGGCGCGGCCGCTGAACTTATGGTCGTCACCGTCTGTGCTCAGGCCTGGGAAAAGGTAGTTCGTGGTATCCGTGCTCACCCAGTCATGGCGTCCGCTGAGTACGAGCGTGAAGCGGTCGATCTTTATCTGGTCCTGAACATAGGCGCCGACCTGCGACTGAACGATGTTGTTCAGCGTGTAGCGCGAGGTGGGCGGGGAGACCGGCGTATAGACGGGGTTCAGCACGTTGAGCGACGGGCCCATCTCGAAGCCCTGCTCGTCATCGATGCTGTAGCGCTTGTAATCGAGGCCGAACAGCACGGTGTGCGCGAGCGGGCCGGTGACGAACTTGGTCTCGGCCTGGTTGTCGACGGTAAACAGATCGACACGCGGGGTCGTGATGAAGTTGCCGCGAGCCAGCAGAGCCTCGGTCGCCGTCGGAGGCGCGGCATAGCCGAGACCGTAGAGGGTCGTGAAGTCGATGGTCAGATGGTTGTAGCGAAGGTTCTGGCGCACGGTCCAGGAATCGTTGAACCGATGTTCGAACTGATAGCCGATCATCGCCTGTTCGCGCTCGAAGGAGTCATAGCCGGGATTGCTGGTGAACAGCTTCGTCGGAATGCGGCCATAAGGTGCCGGAACCACGGTTCCCACATAAGGCAGGAAGTTCTGGCCGTTCGTTTTGTCGCGTTGATAGGAACCGAGGATCGTTAGAGTCGTATCGTCGTTGGGCTTCCAGGTCAGGCTCGGCGCAATGAAGGCGCGGTCGTCGTCCGTGTAGTCGACCTGTGTATCGCCGACGCGGCCGAGACCGACGATGCGGTAGTAGAACTGGTTTCCATCGCCATTGCCGTCGATGGCGACGGGACCGCCGAGATCGAACGCGCCATAGACGTTGCCGTAGTTGTTCACGCCGAATGTRATTTCACGAGAAGGCGTCATCGGCGGCTTCTTGCTGATTGCGTTGATCATGCCGCCGGGGTTATTGCCGCCGTACAGAACGGAGGAGGGGCCGCGCAGGATTTCGATGCGTTCAAGGCCGTAGGGCTCAAGCTTGAAGGTCGCGAAAGCGGTCGAGAACAGTTGCAGGGAGTCGAGATAATAGCCGGTATCCTGGGCGGTGAAGCCGCGGATCAGGAACCAGTCGTTGCGCGGGTCGCCGCCGAAGGTCTCGGAGCGGATGCYGGGGGAGTAGCGGGTGGCCTCCATCACGGTCTGCGCGCCCTGATCCTCCATCTGCTGGCGTCCGACAACCGAGATCGCCTGGGGCGTCTCGATGATCGGGGTATCGGTCTTGCTTCCGCTCGTGGTGCGCGTGGCGACATAGCCATTGACCGGGCCGGTGCCGCTTTCGGCCTGTCCCGTCACGGTGACCGTCTCGAGTTGGATCACTCCGGAAGGCTGCGCTGCATTTTGCGCGTGCGCCACCTGCGCCGCGAAGACGAGGCCGCAGAGCGCCGTCGTTGCAAGGAGCCCATTAAGCCCAATCCGCCGGGATGGCATGCCTGTTTCAACCTGAACTTTTGTCATTTCTTGTCCTGACCGGCGAGGTTAAAGGCCTCGCCCGTTGATGTGTTGTGTCGGGGGCTTGCGCTCCCCTTGTGTTGTTGCCCCGGCATGCCAAGCCTTCTGCGAGCGTGCGGTCCTTTTCTCAGCGTATGAGGTTGAAGTTCAACGGAACCTCGAAGGGAGGCAGCTGTGTCGGAAGTCCAGCCGGAATCGGCGGCACCGACGAGCCTGAACGCGTCGCTGCCAGCGCGGCTGCATCGAGAGCAGGGTGTCCGGCACTCTGAACCAGAGTCGCGCTGAGGATTGTGCCTGAGGGATCAATGCTGAATCGCACTGTCGCAACTCCCTTGATGCCCTGGCTCAGAGCTTGTCCGGGAAATCTGAGGCGACGGCGTACAGCTGCCGCCACCGCGGCGTAGTACCGGTTCCTTAAACTTGGATCGGCCGATGCTGCCGCTCCGCCTAAGTTCTCGCGTGATGCCGATGCCCGCCCCTGATGCGGATTCGCAGCAGGCGACTGCTGTTCTCTCACCTCGCGCTGTGGCGTCGGCTTGCGTTCCACTGGCTTCGGCGGAGGCGGCTTCACAGGCTTGAGAGCGGGCTTCTCCGGTAAGGGCTGCGCCGTGACGGTTTCCTGCGGCTGAATGACGACAGCATCTTCGGGCACGACGGGTTCAACCGGCGGCGCTTCGAGAGGCAGGGCTTCGGCCATTTGCTGCTCGACGGCTTCGACTTCCTCCTCGATCGTTGCGGCCTCCGTCACCTGCGGTTCCGTCGGTGGGACCTCGACCTCGGTCGGCGGGATATCGGGCGCGGAGATAGCTGCGGGGGCAACCGACTCGACATTCTGCATGGCCGGAGCCAGGTCGATCGTGATCTCCTGCTCGCCCGGAGCGCTTACATCATCCTGCAACTGCCAATAGGCCAAGGCCATCAGGCCGCCGACATGGAGAATGAGCGCAACGAGGAAGGCCGCTCCGATGCGACTTGGCTCTTGCGCTGATCTGATGGTCTGAACGGACATGGGATTGGCTGGCGTTCTATGGTGTCGGGCTCGGAGCCTGCGCGATGAGGGATACCTTGGTGAAACCCGCGGCGTTGATCTGGCCCATCACTTCCACGATGCGCCCATAAGGCACCGCACGGTCGCCACGCACGAGGACGACCTGCGTCGGGTCGGCGCTTGCAAGCTCTCGGAGGCGAGGCATCATTGCCTCAGCTGTGAGCGGCTCCTTGTCGAGGAAGGGCTGACCCTGCTCATCAATCGTCACGACAACGGGCTGCTTCGGCTGAGATACCTTCGGCGCGGCAGTCTTCGGCAATTGCACGGGAACGCCGACGGTCATGAGCGGCGCTGCGACCATGAAGATGATCAGCAGCACGAGCATCACGTCGACGAGCGGCGTGACGTTGATCTCGGAAAGAGGGGCTGCGCCGAATTCATCGTCCGAATCTGGCGAGTTGAATGATCCCATGCCCATTATTCGGCGGCCTCCGACCGGACCTGGAGCTTGCGGTCGCGTGCGAGGCGATCACCCAACGAGGAAATGCCTGCCGAAAACGATTGCTGAAGCCTGCCGAGATCGGTGGTGAGCTTGTTGTAGGCAATGACTGCCGGAATGGCTGCCACGAGTCCGATGGCCGTCGCGAACAGGGCTTCGGCAATACCGGGAGCCACGACCGAGAGGCTGGTATCCTGACTGGCGGCAATCGCCGAGAAGGAGTTCATGATGCCCCACACCGTGCCGAACAAGCCGATGAACGGAGCCGCCGAGCCGGTGGTGGCGAGAAATGCGAGACCGACCTGAAGCCGGCGCATATCGACCGAGAGCGCACCGCGCATGGCGCGCTCGATACGCTCGCGCCGCTCGGCACGGCTTTCCGAAGCATCCTGGTCGCGCCAAGCTTCGTGGCCTGCGGCGATGATGTGCCCTGCGGGGCCGGGCATTTGCGGGGTGAGCTTGTCGCCCGCGCGGGCGGCGGCCTCGAAGGCGCGCGCCTGCTTGCGCAGAGTCATGATGCGCACGAGCTTGTCGAAGCTGACAGTCCAGCAGCCGAGGGATGCCAGAACGAGCATGATCATCACACCCTTGACGATGGGATCGGCCTGCAGGAACAGGCCGAGGAAGGAGAGATCGTGAGGGGCGGCAGCGGCAACTTCGTTCATCGTTCCATCCTCACTTCGCGAAGGGCACAGACTCGACCTTGGAGGCGGTCTCGATGGCTGATAGGCATTCCTCACGCGACGAGAGCGCGCCTTCGCAGGCCACGACGTCATTGAGGAGAACTCGACCGAAGCGCTGGCAGCTCAGGCCGGGAAAATCGAACAGCTTGATCAGGGTCTTGCGCCTAGGCACCGGGCCGACTTCGACGGCAAGGCGCCTGGCGGCGACGCCGTCCGTATCAAGCGCGAAGAGATCGAGCTTCAGAGAGCGCCAGGCCTCGCCGTTCTTATTGTCGATGAGAAAATACGTCCGGCAGTTTTCGCCGGCGGCCTCGACCTTGTTCAGCTCGATGCGCATAGRCACGACGGATTGCGGACGGTCCTGGGCGAGGGCAGGGCTCGCAAGGACTACCAGGATGGCGGCGGCCATCATGGTTCCAACGGCAATCTGCTTATCCAAGCGCATGAACTCATTCTCCTTATGCAGACAAGCGCCCGCGTTGCGCGGCAAGCCGCGCAGGCCCGGCGTCCATAAAGAGACGCCTGTCGCGGAAGTCATCGGCAGGTTCRATCAGTCGCCCAAAAGGCTAGAGAGGATCCAGGCGGCGACATTCAGGAGATATCTGAAAGAATGCATATGGATCAAGGCCTTAGGCAAAGATCAGAGCCGTTCTAAAACACCGCTTAGAACTTTGGGAAGAGAGGGAAAATTTCTTCTTTAAAACAGATTAAAAGTATTTTTTCCGCCGCTTTCATCAGTTTGGCCGCTGAATTGAGCGCTCAATCAGGCTCAAGGGAAGATGGGATCGCTTCGAAGCGGCACCAAGGCCGAAAGGATCAGCGTACCATTGCCTGAGACTTCACAGCCGTGGCAGAGTTGCGTGATCGAGAGGTCATCATTCTGGAGAAGAGCATGGAAACCAATGAGCTTCATCGCGGACGCCTCATCGATCATATCCAGCTCGTCGTTCGGGATCTGGCGGCAAGCCGCCGCTTCTATGAAGCCGTTTTCCAGGCGCTCGGAGTTCCTCTCGGCGGCGCTGGCGATACGTATTTCTGGATCGATGAGCTTTTCATTTCATCGGCAAACAGCGAGGCCGGTCAAGGCAAGCTGACCGGCCGCCACCACATCGCATTCCAGGCAAAGGATCAGGCGATGGTGCAGGCCTTCTATGATGCGGCTCTCAAGAATGGCGGACAGGACAACGGTGCGCCTGGAGAGCGTCCGTATCATCCTGGCTATTACGCTGCTTTCGTATTCGATCCAGACGGCAACAATATCGAAGCGGTCTATCACGGACCGTCCAAGCGCAGCGCCGCTTCAGTGCACATCACGTTTTGATGAAACAAGATTACAGTCTTAAATGTGATAGTTTTGGGGTCCATAGCAACAATGGATGCTTCCTCGACAGAATGCGAAGTCTAGACGAAACTAGGGCCAGCGGTGCTCTAGGCCTGACATCATGCGCTTTCGATTCAGCTATCAGCTTTCCATCACGGCGCTCTTCGTGGCCGTGGTGCTTTCGGTCGGGCTTTCCCTGGTCTTCCTAAGCTTCGACCGGGCCCGGTCGATCACCCGCACGGCGGCTCTGGCCTTCATCAACCGTGTCGCCGACCACACGGCCGATCGGGTCGACGGACAGTTCAAGGACGTCTTCGACATCCTGGAAGTGCTGCGGCAGCTTCAGCCGATCGAATCCGGCACGATACTGGGAAATCCTCCGCTCTATGCCACCCTGGCGGCGCTCCTGCGTCGGCATGAGCAGCTCTACAATCTCTACGTCGGCTACGAAGATGGCGCGTTTCTCGAACTCGATGCATTGGGTCGGGCAGGGCCCGCCGCGCGTGCCTCGCTCAATGCACCGCCCGATGCGGTTTTCAGGCTCAACATCATCGAGAAGTCTCCGAGCGAACCGACACGGACGCGCTTTACATTCTATCTCGCTTCGGATCTCTCGATCATTCGCGAAGAAGATCACGAGGCTGATTACGATCCGCGTGAGAGGCCATGGTATCAGGATGCCTTCAAGCCCGGTGCCAGCACGATCACCGAGCCTTACGTCTTCAAGTTGGCCAACCTGATCGGCTACACGGTGCGCGCGCCGTTTCCGGGAGGACGGCGAGGCGTTATCGCGGGAGACATTCTCCTCGCCGATACGGAAGCCTATCTCCGGTCGCAGCAACTTGGAGAGTCGGGCATCGTTTTCCTTTTCGATGATGACGGGCGTATCGTCGCTCATCCCCGTATGTCCGACGCCTTGCGCGCCCAGGCATCCAATGGCTCACTCGATCTTCCGCCGTTCGATCAGCTCATTCCCGTCGATATATCTCGACCCATGAATACCTGGCGGCGTGGCGGTGCGGGGCAGCAGATCTTCGAGGCGCGGGATGGGCGAACCTATGTTGCCGCGTTCCGCACAATCGCGACAGCGGGCTCGTCCGGTCTCGGCCTTGCCGTGCTGGCGCCGCTCGACGATTTCTTCGGTGAGATCGAGGCGGGACGCCGTCGCCTGGTACTCATGGCGCTCGTCTTTGTCTTTGCCGCATTGCCGATCGTGTGGGGCATAGGCTCGATGATGTCCCGATCCATGAAGGCTTTGGCTGCGGAGACGGACCGCATCCAACGATTCCAGACGGATGGTTCGAGAGGTGAGGTGCGTTCGATCATTCGCGAGATCGACAACCTCGGACGCTCGATCACGACCATGCGCACCGTCGTGCGCACTTTCGCGAGCTTCGTGCCGAAGCGCCTTGTCCAGCAATTGCTCGATACGGGCGACGCCTTGCGCCTGGGCGGTTCGCGGCGGGAAGTGACGATCCTGTTCACCGACATTACGGGCTTCACCAACATCACCGAAAAGGCCGACCCCGAACAGGTGATGATCCAGACATCCCGCTATCTCGCGGTCGTGTCCGCGGTGATCACTGAGAATGGCGGCACGGTCGACAAATTCGTCGGCGATGCGGTCATGGCGATCTGGAATGCGCCGGCTGACGACCCGGATCACGTCGAACATGCGTGCGCCGCCGTGCTGGCATGCCGGGACGCGATCAACAAGCTGAATGCCGAATTCGAATCCGAGGGCTGGCCGGCCTATCGAACCCGGTTCGGACTTCACGTGGGAGAAGCCGTCGTCGGCACCATCGGCTCCGACGACCGCATGGCCTATACGGTGCTCGGCGCTGCGGTGAACCTCGCCGCACGGCTGGAGCCCCTCAACAAGGAATACGGAACCGAGATCCTGGTCAGTTCCGCAATCGTGGAACGGGTGCCGGACCAATTCGCATTTCGCTCCGTCGACACCATCAGGCCAAAGGGCTTCGAGGCCAGAATCGAGATCTTCGAACTTTGCGGCAAGGCGGACGATGCGACGGATCACTTGCGCTCGACGGACATGGATGCCGGCCACAAAGGGCAGGGGTGAGGCGAGCGGAGCGGTTCTCGGGAACATGATCTGCGGCCATACGTTGGCCGAGGAGTTTCCTGGCCAAGCTGGAGCATCCATGAACGCGGGCTCATACGTTCCTTATTGCGGCTCGCCTCCGGTCCCAGGTCAGCTCACGTGGAATCTGGATCCTGTACTCATTGCCCTCCTGGTGATCGTTCCAATTCTTTACGGGATCGGAAGCAGGGGACAGGCAGACCGGCATCAGCGATGGTGCTTTTACCTGGGTTGGGCGGTTCTGGCCGCGGCCCTTGTGTCGCCCTTGTGCAATATCAGCGTCGCGCTGTTCTCGGCACGGGTTGCCCAGCATATGCTTGTAACGCTCGTCGCGGCTCCGTTGATCGTTCTCGGACAGGCGGGGGCGGCATTCCGCTCGATGCTCCCGAAATGGACCGTGTTCAATCTGCCGCACATGCGGGACGGGGGTCTTCAACTCGCGGCGACGATGGGATTTGCGGGAGCCCTCTGGATTTGGCACCTGCCGGGATCGTATGACGCCACTCTTCAAAGCGATGTCGTCTACTGGACCATGCATGCCACGCTTTTGGGGACGGCTCTGCTTCTCTGGCACGCCCTGTTTCGCCGTCTGGGCTGCGTTTCCTCCGCTCTTCTGGTGGGGTTCGGCACCACGGTCCAGATGAGCCTTCTCAGCGCCCTGTTAACCCTGGCGCCGCGTCCGCTCTTCGAATCCCATTCCGGCACGACATGGCCATGGGGCTTGTCGCCCTTGGAGGATCAGCAACTCGGTGGGCTGATCATGTGGGTGCCTGGGGGAACGCTTTTCACCCTCATCGGGGTGCTGGCCTTCGGAACGTGGCTCAAGACCTTGTCTGCTGAACAAGCAGCGGCAAAGTGAACTTCAGGCTGGCGAGAACGGCCATGGGCATGCCATGTGAGGAGAAAGTTACTCCATGGCGTCCATTCTTGGACGTTCTTCCAAAGAGACCCGGAGCTCATGCATGCGCAAGGCCCTTGTCATCGGCATCGGTGCAGGCAACCCCGACTACATCACCATTCAAGCTATCAATGCGCTGAACAAGGTCGATGTGTTCTTCGTCGCGACCAAGGGGAGCGACAAGGAGGATCTGGTGCGGTTGCGACGGGAGATCTGCGACCGATACATCACGGACCGGTCTTTCAGGATCGTCGAATTCGAGCAGCCCACCCGAGGGGACGCATCCGAATCCTATCGATTGACGGTCGAACAATGGCACGACGCGATTGCGAGCAAATACGAGACGTTTTTTGCTGAAGAACTCCGCGAGGGCGAGTGCGCCGGGTTTCTTGTCTGGGGAGACCCATCGCTCTACGACAGCACCTTGCGCATCCTTTCAGCCGTGCAGGGGCGGGGTCGCGTTGAGATCGACTACGACGTGATTCCCGGGATCACGAGCGTGCAGGCCCTGGCTGCCCAGCACAAGGTGGCGCTCAACACGATCGGCGACGCCATCCAGATAACCACAGGCCGAAGGCTCGCGGAGGGCTTTCCCAACGAAGCCGACAACGTGGTGGTCATGCTGGACGGCCAATGCTCCTTCCGCAGCATCGAGCCTGAGAATGTGGAGATTTACTGGGGAGCTTATCTCGGGACCGAAGACGAGATCCTGATCTCCGGCAAGCTGCGGGACGTGATGGACGAAATCGAACGCATCCGTACCGACGCCCGGGCCAAGAAGGGTTGGATCATGGACACCTATCTTCTCAGGAAAGACAGGTCCTAAGCATCAGAATGGCTTGTGCAGCCGCAGAATATAGCGGAGATGGTCCTACAATATCTCGATTTAAAGTCATAATTATCAAAGACTTATATATACTGCATATGACCGACTCCACATTATGCCCCACATTTTTCTGGGATTGGACCGGCTGCAGCGTCGATTTCCAAGCCAATAGCGAACCTTCCCACGGTCAAGCTGTAGGGCTGCGCCTGACCGAGCCTGTGTCAAAACTCGGACGAGCCTCGCCTTAACGAACTATTTGTACAAGTTCACTGGCCTGTACCGGGGATTTCCCGGTCTATTCGGGCTCGCAAGAAATCAAATTGCTCCACGGGGCGGCCCGTCCACGTTTTGACACAGGCTCGACCCAGACCGGACCTACAGCCCAATTTTTGCATTCTCAATTGAAGCTCAATATTCCCCTAGTAGAAGAGCCGCGCCCGGACTGTACCTTCTAAGGAACGGGTCTCCACCAGAGCGTCTTGGCCCTGCCTTAGATTTCCTTCTGTCTGGGTGACTACATAGGCGATTTCGCGCCCGTTCTGCAGGTGCTAGGCCGTGATATTGAGGCTCCGGCTCGGGCTAACTACTTTTTTCCAGAAACCCGTCTTGACAAGCCATTACTCATCCCTCCTGATGTGTTAATCCGATAGTTCGGACACATGTCTGATATATTGGACATACCAAAAACTAGAGGGAACGTCATGACCATTTCACTTCGTGCCGGCCTGATGCTGGCCACCGCCACCCTCCTTGCGTCCACCCCGGCCTTGGCCCAGACCAGCAAGCTCGACGAGGTACTTAAGCGCGGCAAGCTCGTGCTCGGCACCGGCAGCACCAATGCGCCCTGGCATTTCAAGAGTGCAGACGACAAGCTTCAGGGCTTCGACGTCGACATGGGCCGCATCATTGCCAAGGCGCTTTTCGGCGATCCCAACAAGATCGAGTTCGTGAACCAGTCCTCCGACGCACGTATCCCGAACATCACTACGAACAAGGTCGACATCACCTGCCAGTTCATGACCGTGACGGGCGAGCGCGCGCAGCAGGTCGCCTTTACCATTCCCTATTACCGCGAAGGTGTGGGCCTGATGCTGAAGGCCAATGGCAAATATGCTGATTATGCCGCTCTCAAGGCCGCGGGCTCGTCAGCCACCGTTTCGGTTCTCCAGAACGTCTATGCCGAGTCCATGGTGCATGCTGCCCTGCCACAAGCGACGGTCGACCAGTACGATTCCGTAGACCTGATCTATCAGGCGCTGGAATCCGGGCGCGCAGACGCGGTTGCCACCGACCAGTCGTCGCTCGCCTGGTACATGACGCAGAACCAAGGTCGCTACAAAGATGCAGGTTATGGCTGGAATCCGCAGAGCTATTCCTGCGCCGTCAAGCGCGGCGATCAGGACTGGCTGAACTTCGTCAACACCGCCCTGCACGAAGCCATGACCGGGGTAGAGTTCGATACCTATGCCAAGTCCTTCAAGACCTGGTTTGGCAAGGATCTGCCCCAGCCGCAGATCGGCTTCCCAGTCGAATATAAATAAAGGCCGTGCGGAGCGGGCGGCATCTCCCGCTCCGCCAGTCTGGAAGGGCGGCACCCAATGGGTTACACGCTGAATTTCGGCGCCGTGTGGCGCAACTTCGATTTCCTCCTGTACGGCCTGATGCTCAGCCTCGGTCTTGCGGTGATTTCCATCCTGATCGGGGCGGCAATAGGCCTTGTCCTGGCCTTCGCGCTGACGTCGAAGAACCGTTTCGCGGTCGTGCCGGCACGACTCTACGTTACGGTGCTGCGCAACCTGCCGATCCTCGTCCTCGTGCTTTTTGCCTACTTCGCGCTGCCGCAGATGGGCTTCCGGCTCGATAAGATCAAAAGCTTCGTTCTGGTGCTGTCGGTCTATTCCGGCGCCTATCTTGCCGAAGTGTTCCGCGCCGGGCTCCTGTCGATCCCAAAGGGCCTGACGGAAGCCGGGCTCGCCATCGGCCTGACGTCGATGCAGATCCGCACCTCCATCATTGCGCCGCTGATGGTGCGCAACGTACTGCCGTCATTGTCCTCGACCGTGATCTCGCTGTTCAAGGATACGTCTCTCGCCGCCGCTATCGCTGTGCCGGAACTGACTTTTGCTGCGCGCAAGATCAACGTTGAGAGCTTCCGCGTCATCGAGACCTGGATGATCACGTCCGCCCTTTACGTCGCGACCTGTTTCCTCATTGCCGCTCTGATGCGCTTCGTTGAGCGCCGGCTGGCCCTGCCGAGGTAAGCCGATGTCCCAATCATTTCTCGATCAACTCTGGATCGCCCGATACGTCATCATCAGCGGTCTCGGCATGTCGGTGTCGATCTCGCTGCTGGCCATTCTCGTGGGCTCTATGCTCGGCGTCTTCGTCGGCATGGCGCTGGTCTATGGCGGTGCCGTGCTGCGCCTCTTGGTGCGGGCTTATACGGACATTATTCGCGGTACGCCGGTCCTTGTGCTGGTCCTCGCAAGCTACTACGTCTCCTCCGCCGTCGGCGTTAATCTCGGGCCGTTCGCGGCGGGCGTCCTCGCGCTGGCGATCTTCTGCTCTTCCCATGTGGGCGAGATCGTGCGCGGCGCGCTTCAGGCGATTCCGAAGGGGCAGGCGGAGGCCGCCAAGGCTATCGGCCTGACCTTCACCCAGACCTTCACGTCCGTGCTGTGGCCACAGGCTATGCGCCAGTTCCTGCCGGCCTGGGTAAACACGGCGGCCGAGATGGTGAAGGCCTCGACGCTGCTGTCAGTCATCGGCGTCGCGGAACTGCTGTTGCGCACGCAGGAGATCATCTCCCGCAACTTCCTGAGCCTCCAGTTCTACTTCCTGGCGGGCGCCCTCTATTTCATCGTCAACTACGGTATCGAGCGCTTCGGCAAGTATGTCGAGCGCAAGACCRCCTTGCCGTCCTGAGGAGACCGTATCGATGGYCAAGACCATTCTCGATATCAAAGGCCTGCGCAAGACCTACGGGCAGCACGAAGTCCTCAAGGGTGTCGACTGTGCCGTCCAGGAAGGCGAGGTCATTGCCATCATCGGCTCGTCGGGCTCCGGCAAGACGACCATGCTGCGCTGCATCAACATGCTGGAGGAGTTCCAAGGCGGCACCATCAGCCTCGACGGAGAGGAGATCGGCTACCACGTCGAGGGTACGGCGCGCCGTCGCAAGAGCGAAAAGGAGATCGCCCGCCAGCGCGCGCTGACTGGGATGGCTTTCCAGCAATTCAATCTTTTCCCGCACATGACGGCCGCGGAGAACGTCATGCTCGGGCTCATCAAGGTGAAGAAGATGACGAAGTCCGAGGCCCGGGCCATCGCCGAGACCTGGCTCGACCGCGTCGGCCTCTCCGCCCGAATGGATCATTATCCCGGCCAGCTTTCGGGCGGTCAGCAGCAGCGCGTTGCAATTGCCCGTGCCATCGCGATGGCGCCTCGGTTGATGCTGTTCGACGAGGTGACCTCGGCGCTTGACCCCGAACTGGTGGGCGAGGTGCTCCAGGTCATCAAGGGGCTCGCCGCTGATGGCATGACCATGCTGCTCGTAACCCACGAGATGCGGTTCGCCTATGAGGTCTCGTCGCGCGTCATCTTCATGAACCAGGGTGTCATCTGCGAGGAAGGCAACCCAAAGGAAATGTTCGTGCGGCCGAAGACAGAACGGCTCGCCGAATTCCTC
>NZ_JBFUMH010000089.1:0-21672 GCF_054049475.1 Microvirga sp. P5_D2
AAGCCCATGGGCAACGGTCATCCCGTAGCCGCCATGGTGGCGAAACCTGAGGTTCTCGCCGAGTTCGGGAAGCGCGTGCGCTATTTCAACACCTTCGGCGGCAACCCCGTCTCCTCGGCCGTCGGCATCGCCGTGCTGGAGGTTATCGAACAGGAGGGATTGGTGGAGAATGCCCGCAGTGTGGGCACCTATCTCCGGCAGGGCCTGCAGGACTTGGCGAACCGCTACCCGATCATCGGCGATGTGCGCGGGGCCGGATTGTTCGTCGGCGTGGAGTTGGTGCGGGACCGTGCCACAAAAGAACCTGCCCCGCAGGAGACGGCGGCCTTGGTGAACGGCCTGCGCGAGCGGCGGGTGCTCATCAGCGCGACAGGACGTGCAGCGAATGGCCTGAAGATCCGCCCGCCGCTGGTCTTCTCAAAGGCGAACGCCGACCACTTCCTCGCCGCCATGGAGGAAACACTAGCTGGCATTGGCACCCGGGTTTAGTCGCCAGATAAACAATCAGTGACCGGCGCTGCCGCCGGTCACTGATTGTTTAGTGTCCGCCTGTTGTGAGGTTAGACCGGTCCATTCTTCAGGAGCTGCTCACGGCTCAGGCGGAACGCGGCCGCGCGGCGATGCCCTTCGAGGCCTTCGCTCTCGCTCTGGCGGCAGGCAGGCGGTGCAACGGCCGCGACGCCGCGCTCGTCCAGCCATTGGTGGGTGCAAACCTTCACGTAGGAGCCGACCCAGAGGCCGCCTGTGTAGCGGCCGGCGCCCATGGTCGGCAGCGTGTGATTGGTGCCGCAGCATTTGTCCGAATAAACCACACTGGAGAGCGGCCCGATGAACAGCGAGCCGTAGTTGCGTAGTTTTTTGGCAGTCACATGCGGATCGCGCGTGTGCACCTGCAGGTGCTCGGCTGCGATAAAGTCCGAATAGGCGATCATCGCCTCCTCGTCTGCGCAGACGGCGATCTCGCCATAGTCGCGCCAGGCGGGGCCGGCAACATTCGCGGTGGAAAGGTTCTGAAGCTGGCGCTCGACTTCCGCGAGAGTGGCCTCGGCCAGTTCCCGGCTCGTGGTGATGAGGCCCACGCGGGTGCGGATGTCGTGCTCGGCTTGCGCCAGAAGGTCCACTGCGATCATTTCCGGATCGCCTGTTTCGTCGGCCACCACGAAGATTTCGCTTGGGCCGGCGAGCTGGTCGATGCCAACTGGGCCGAACACCTGGCGCTTCGCCTCGTTTACAAAGGCGTTGCCGGGGCCGACGATCTTGTCAACGGCCGGCACCGTCTCCGTGCCATAGGCCATCGCGGCAATCGCCTGCGCACCGCCGATGCGGAAGATCCAGTCGGCGCCAGAGAGATGGCAGYCGGCGATCATAGCCGGATGGGCTGTTGGTGGAAGGCAGGCGATGACTTCCTCGCAGCCAGCAACCTTCGCGGGCACGATCGTCATGATCGGAGCGGACAGGAGGGGATAACGCCCGCCAGGCACGTAGGCGCCGACGGTTTTGATCGGAATTACGCGGTGCCCCAAGTTGAGGCCGGGCAGGGCTTCGATCTCGAGGGGCAAGATGGTGCCGAGCTGAGCCTGTGCGAAGGCGCGGACGCGCTCGATGGCGAACTCCGTGTCCTGCCGGGTCTGCGGATCGAGGTTGCGCACGGCCTCGGCGCGCTCCTCGTCGGTGACTTCGAAGGCGGCCACATCCACCTTGTCGAACGCGTTGCCGTATTCCCGCACAGCCGCGTCCCCGCGCGTCCGCACGGCGCCAATGATGTCACGAACGGTGGCTTCGATCTCGCGATTGTCCGTGTCGGCGTCGCGCTTCGGGGCTTTGAGATGTGTGATCTTCTCGGTCAGTGGCGACATCGATCGTAACATTGTTTGGTCCTCTTGGTCGGGCTCAACTCTCGATGATGTCGTGGAGCTTCTCAATTAGCCCCGACCCTCTTGTTCAGTATTCTAACCATGCCTAAGATGATGAAAATTATGAGCAGCTTGTGACCACGCCGAACTCTCATCGAGTTTGGACGGGGGCGAGGCCCTCAAATTGGGACGAGGTAGGTATGCCGAAGATCGGGACCCGGCTCAGAGAGCTTCGCCGCCGGCGGAACCTCGGAGTCCGTGAGGTGGCATTGAGATCCGGCATCTCACATTCGTCGATCTCGCTTATCGAGCGGGACCGCATGAGCCCGTCCGTCGACACGCTCAGCGCCATTCTGGATGCTCTTGGCACCACCCTGACAGGCTTCTTCTCGGACCTGAACTCCGCCGTGCGTCACTCGCCATTCTACGAGGCTGATGAATGGGTCGAGATCGGCAAGGCGCAGACGATCTCCTACCGCATGCTGGGCATGAACCATCCCAACCGGCAGATCCTGATGCTGCACGAGACCTATGCGGTCGGAGCCGATACGGGCGAGCCATTCTCCCATTCGGCGCAAGAAGCTGGAACAGTGCTGCGCGGTGCCGTCGAGGTCACGGTGGGCGACGAGTGCCGCGTGCTCAATGCGGGGGACGGCTATTATTTCGATAGCCGTGTGCCCCATCGATTCCGCAATGTGGCGAACGAGCCGAGCGCGATTCTCAGCGCCGTTACGCCGCCAACCTATTGAACTTAAAGCTGACGGAGGTCAGCCGGATGAGTGTTTAGTATTTTCACCGCTACGGCGCCAGGCTGCTTCCACCTTCGCCCGGGGATGTGCTTGCCTGCCGGAGGAACCAATAACAGAGAGGGATCCAAACATGACACTCGGTAAGAAGCTGACACTCATCGGTTGCCTCACGGCTCTCGCCGCCGGTGCTGCCGTCACTGCGGCTCAGGCCCGCGACCTCACCGTCGTATCCTGGGGCGGCAACTACCAGGACGCGCAGAAGAAGATCTATTTCGAACCCTTCTCCAAAAAGATCGGCAAGCCGGTGCTCGACGAGAGCTGGGACGGCGGCATCGGCGTGATCGCCGCCAAGATCAAGGCCGGCGTGCCGAACTGGGACGTGGTGCAGGTCGAGGCCGAGGAACTCGCGCTTGGCTGCGCGGACGGCTATTACGAGAAGCTCGATTGGAGCAAGATCGGTGGCAAGGAAGCCTACCTCCCGGCTGCCGTCAACGATTGCGGCGTGGGCGCCATCGTATGGTCGACCGCCCTCAGCTACGACGCGAACCGCCTGAAGGAAGCCCCGCAATCCTGGGCCGATTTCTGGGACACCAAGAAATTCCCCGGCAAGCGCGGCTTTCGCCGCGGGCCGAAATACGCGCTCGAGTTCGCCCTGATGGCGGACGGCGTGCCTCCCGCAGATGTGTATGAGGTACTGCGCAAGCCGGAGGGCATCGATCGCGCTTTCAAGAAACTTGACGAGCTGAAGCCCAACATCGTGTGGTGGGAATCGGGCGCTCAACCGCTGCAGCTCCTAGCCTCTGGAGAGGTCGTCATGACCACGGCCTATAACGGTCGCATCTCGGGCATCAACAAGACCGAAGGCAAGAACTTCAAGGTCGTCTGGCCGGGCAGCCTCTACGCCATCGACAGCTGGGTGATCATGAAGGGCAGCCCGAACAAGGATGCCGCCATGGACTTCATTGCCTTCGCCAACGTGCCCGAGAATCAGGTGAAGCTGCCGGAGTACATCGCCTACGGACTTCCGAACAAAGCGGCAGCCGCTGCTGTTCCGGCGAACCTGCAGAAGGACCTGCCCACTGCGCCCGAAAACCTGGCCGGTGCAGCGCCCCTCGATGCCGAGTTCTGGATCGACAACATCGAGGAACTCAACAAGCGCTTCAACGCGTGGCTCRCGAAGTAACGGTGAGATCATCCGCGCAGGCAGGAGCAGCGAGATGCAGGTTTCAGAACCTCGATGGAGCGCTCTGTTCCTGACGCGGGCGGTTCGCCTTTAAATCGAGGCGCGGACGAAAGCCCGCGCCTCTTTTTTGAGAATACGGCTGCCGTCTTCGTGACCAAGCTTAGGCTCATGGGATGCAGCACCTGCCGCGACTCCGTCCGCGGCCACGACAAAGCGATCCAGGGCACAGGAAATGCGACCTTTCATTCAGTTCGAGTCCGTCTCAAAAGCCTTCGGCAGTCTCACTGTCGTGAATGCGCTCGATCTCGCCATCGAGAAGGGCGAGTTCGTCAGCCTTCTGGGCCCATCCGGTTCCGGCAAGACGACGATTCTGATGATGCTGGCGGGATTCGAGCGGCCGACGAAGGGTGCAATCTATCTCGACGGCAAGCGCATCGATCACCTTCCGCCCTATCGCCGGCAGATGGGCGTCGTGTTCCAGAACTACGCCCTGTTTCCGCACATGAGTGTAGCGGAGAACGTTGCCTTCCCGCTCGAGATGCAACGGGTGCCGCGTGCCGAAATCACCCAGCGGGTCGAGCGCGCGCTCGACATGGTGCAGCTCAGGCACCTAAAGGACCGGAGGCCCTCGCAGCTCTCAGGCGGCCAGCAGCAGCGCATCGCCCTGACGCGTGCGCTCGTGTTCGAGCCGAGCGTGATCCTCATGGACGAGCCGCTCGGGGCGCTCGACAAGCAGCTGCGCGAGCACATGCAGCTCGAGATCCGCGAGCTGCACAAGCGTTTGGGTCTCACCATCGTCTTCGTGACCCACGATCAGTCCGAGGCGCTCACGATGTCCGACCGCATCGCGGTGTTCAACGCCGGGCGTGTCGAGCAGATCGACAGACCCCACGTGATCTACGACACGCCGCGCACGCGCTTCGTAGCGGAGTTCATCGGCGAGACGAACCTGATCGAGGCCAAGGTCGCGAGTGTCGAAAACCATCTCGCCCGCCTCTCCCTCGGCGACGGACTCAGCGTGCGCGCGCATGCGGCCAATGGCGTTTCCGCCGGGCAGGCGGCTTCCTTCTCCCTCCGTCCCGAACGGATCCGTCTCGGGAACGCGCCTGAAGGGAGCAACGCGCTCGAGATGACCATCGTCGATTGCATCTACCACGGCGATCACATGCGGGTTCAACTCACGCGGGACGGTTTCAGCCTAGTGGCGCGGTGCGAGCGGCTGGCGGGCAACTGGACCGTCGGCACCCCTACCGTCGCTTCCTTCGATCCCAGCGACTGCACGGTGCTCGCCCAATGAAAGCGCTCCCTCTTCGCGAGCGCTTCGGCGCGTTGCTGCTGGTTGCGCCGGTCCTTGTCTTTCTGGCCGTTTTCTTTCTGTGGCCTCTCTGGTCTATGATCACCGCCGCCTTCGTCGACGACGCCGTCAGCAAGATCCTGCCGCGAACAGCAACCAGCATCGTTTCCTGGGACGGGCAGGGCATTCCTTCGGAAGCGTCCCGCAGCGCCCTCGTGCAGGATCTCAAGGCCGCCACGGACGAGCAGGCGTTGGGCGAGGCCGTGCGACGGCTCAACAGCGCTGCCTCAGGCTTCCGCACTCTTCTCGGGCGAACGATCACCACGATCAAAGACGCGCCCGATCCCGCGCAGGTAGACCTTCTCGCTGTGGATCCGCGCTGGAAGGACACGCGTTTCTGGGTGGCGCTCAAGGAGGCGATGCCGCCCTATACCGATCGCAATATCCTAGCGGCGGTCGACATGAAGCGCGATGGATCGGGCAGCATCGTGGTCGAGGCTGCGGATGCCTCTGCGCACCGCCTCATCATGCTCCGCACCTTGCTGGTCGCAGCCATGGTGACAGTCGCCTGCGCGGCGATCGGCCTTCCCTACGCGATGCTTGCGGCTTCACTGACCGGGTGGAAGCGGTCGGTTCTCCTGCTCGCGGTGGTCCTGCCGCTCTGGACATCGCTGCTCGTGCGCACGGCCGCCTGGTTCATCCTTCTGCAGAACGAGGGCCTCATCAACCGCGCGCTGCAGGCCGTCGGGCTCATCGATTCACCGCTGCCGTTGATCTTCAATCGGCTCGGCGTGGTGATCGCTATGACCCACGTGCTCTTGCCCTTCATGGTGCTGCCGATCTACAGCGTGATCCTGGGTGTCCCGCGCAACCTCATGCCGGCTGCGCAATCGATGGGGGCGGGGCCGCTTCGGGCGTTCTGGCGTGTGCTGCTGCCCTTGAGCCTGCCGGGTCTTCTCTCGGGCTCGCTCCTCGTCTTCATGGTGGCCATCGGCTACTACATCACGCCGGCGCTGCTCGGCGGAGCGAACGATCAGATGATCAGTTCCGTCATCGCGTTCTACGCGACCGGCACCGCCAACTGGGGGCTGGCCGGCGCTCTCGGCCTGATCCTGCTGGCGGTCACCACCGTGCTCTACACCATCTACGGACGCTTCTMGACGTCCCCGCAAGTGCCAGGAGCTTGAGGCCATGTTTCGAGCGCTTCAGATCATCTTCGGGGTTTCTATCGTCATTTTCCTCCTGATGCCGATCTTCGCCATCCTGCCGCTGGCGTTCACGTCGAGCGTGTTTCTCAACTACCCCATCCCGGCCTACTCCATGCGCTGGATCAACGAGCTCACCACGGCCGAGGTGTGGCGAACGTCGATCCTCAACAGCCTCATCATCGGCAGCGGCGCGACGCTGCTTGCGACCGTGCTCGGCACGCTAGCCTCCCTCGGGATGCGCAGGGGGAGGCTGCCGATGGCGGGCCTGCTGCGCACCGTGTTCCTGCTCCCGATGGTCGTGCCCGCTGTCGTCCTCGGCGTCGGAATGCAGATCTTTCTCGTCCGGCTCGGGCTTGCGAGCACCTATCTCGGGGTCATCATCGCACATTCGGTTTTATGCATTCCCTTCGTGATCGTCAGTGTCTCGGCAGCCTTGCAGGGAATCGACCCATCCATCGAACGCGCGGCGAGCAGCCTGGGAGCTTCGCCCGTCACGGTGTTCCGGCGCGTGACCCTGCCACTGGCCATTCCGGGTGTGGTGTCCGGCGCGATCTTCGCCTTCGCAACCTCCCTCGACGAGGTGGTGCTGACCCTGTTCGTCGCGGGCCCGAACCAGAGAACGCTGGCGCGGCAGATGTTCTCGAGCATTCGCGAGAATATCAGCCCGACGGTTGCCGCGGCCGCGCTTCTCCTGATCGTCGGCACGCTTTGCTTAGGGGGACTTGGCGCGCTGCTGCGCTGGCGGCAGGGCCGCAAGACCGCAGCCGCAATAGCGGCTTGAGATGGCGGTCCAAAAAGAAACCGCGCCTGCCGGGTGGGGCGGGCGCGGCTGATGCATCGCGTTACTGACGCTTGCCGGCCACTTCGGTGAGGGCCGCCTCGAAGATGTCGAGGCCCTCGTCCACCTGCTCCATGGGGATTGTGAGTGGGGCGAGGATACGTACGATATTCGCATCGACGCCGCAGGACAGAAGGATGAGCCCCCGTTCCTGCGCATCGGCGATGAGCGCGGAGACGATCTGGGCGTCGGGCTGCCGGCTGTCGCGATCCTTCACGAATTCGACCGCCACCATGGCCCCGAGATTGCGAACATCGCTGATGCACGAGAACGAGTTGCGGCGCGCCAGCTCGTCGAAGCGGTTGCGCATGCGCGTGCCGATCTCGCTGGCGCGGGCGCAAAGATCCTCGCTTTCGATCACGTCGAGCACCGCATGGGCGGCCGCGAGGCCGATCGGGCTGCCGGCATAGGTGCCGCCGAGGCCGCCGGGATCGGCCGCATCCATGATCTCCGCGCGTCCGGTGACGGCCGAGAGCGGGAAGCCGCCGCCGAGGCCCTTCGCCATCGTGATCAGGTCGGGCACCACGTCGGCATGTTGGATGGCGAACATCCGGCCCGTGCGGGCGATGCCGGTCTGGATCTCGTCGGCGATCAGAAGGATGCCATGCTCGTTGCAGATGGCGCGGAGTTCCTGGAGGAAATCGAACGGCGCGATGTTGAAGCCGCCTTCGCCCTGCACCGGCTCGACGATGATGGCGGCGACGCGCGAAGGCTCCACGTCATTCAGGAAGATCTGGCGCAGGCCCTCCAGGGCCGCGGCCGTGTCGATGCCCGAGGACTTCTTCGGGAACGGCGCATGAAAAACTTCGGCCGGCAAGGGGCCGAAGCCCTTCTTGTAGGGCGAGACCTTGCCGGTGAGGGCCATGGTCATCATGGTGCGGCCGTGGAAGCCGCCGCCGAATGCGATGACGGCGGAGCGGCCGGTGAACCGGCGCGCAACCTTCACGGCGTTCTCCACCGCCTCGGCACCTGTGGTGACAAACATCGTCTTCTTGGCGAAGTCGCCCGGAGTGGCCGCGTTCAGGCGTTCGGCCAAGCGAATGTAGGTTTCATAGGGCGCTACGTTGAAGCACGTATGGGTGAACGCTTCCGTCTGCTGGGCCACCGCCGCCATGACGGCCGGGTGGCGGTGGCCGGTGTTGAGCACCGCGATGCCGGCCGCGAAATCGATGTAACGCTTGCCGTCGACATCCCACAGCTCCGCGTTCTGCGCGCGGGCGGCATAAAGCGTCTTGGTCGCAATGCCTCTGGGAACGGCGGCCTTGTGACGGTCGGCAAGAGCCATTGTTGCGCTCATCGCGAATCTCCGATTATTCATGCGCTGGCGGGGCACCTATGCTACCACCCTTGCTCAAAATATTGAGCAGGGCAAGAGGGACCCGTCGGAGACCCGGGTGAGACGATGGACTTTGACGTTGGCGCAAGACTGAAGGAGATCCGACTGGGAGCTGGGCTCTCTCAGAGGGAACTAGCCGAGCGTTCCGGAGTGACGCATGGCCTCATTTCCATGATCGAGCAGAACAAGAGCAGCCCGTCCATCGCCTCTCTGCGCAAGATCCTGGGTGGGGTCTCCATGACGATGGCAGGGTTCTTCCACGAGGAGACGAGATCATGCCACAAGGTTTTTTTTGGCGCCAATGAGCTGGTCGACCTGACATCTCGCCTCTCCAGCCACACGGGACAGGACCACAGCCGGCTGAGCTTCCGC
Organism: Microvirga sp. P5_D2; assembly: GCF_054049475.1. Taxonomy (NCBI): domain Bacteria; kingdom Pseudomonadati; phylum Pseudomonadota; class Alphaproteobacteria; order Hyphomicrobiales; family Methylobacteriaceae; genus Microvirga; species Microvirga sp. P5_D2. The sequence goes on from NZ_JBFUMH010000089.1 coordinate 8,834, forward strand.
CAAGTGGGCAATGCGCAGGCCCACGACCTGCAGATCCTCCATGAGCGCTATGAACCTGGGGCTGATACTGGCACGACCATGCTCGAGCATAACTCGCGCGAAGGCGGCATCGTCATCGAGGGGGAACTCGAGGTCACAGTGGGCGACCAAGTTCAGGTCCTCCGCTCGGGCGACGCCTACCTCTTCGATAGCCGAATTCCACATCGGTTCCGCAATCCTGGGACCAGTGATTGCATCGTGGTGAGCGCCTGCACCCCTCCCTACCTGTGATGGGGCGAGGCCGTCCGAGGCGTCTAGAATTTTTACCAGAGTCCAACGGTGTTGCCTCAGCCTGGATTTCATGGGTGTGCGTCCGTGAGTGCTCCTTGTCGAGGATGATCCGCTGGTGGTGATCGGGACCGTTGCCTTGCTGGAAGATCCAAGCCACACGGTGGAGGCCTCTTCGGCCGAGGCGTCCCTGAGCGTTCTGCGACACGACATCCCCATAGATCTGCCCGCGACAGACTATGCAACGTCAGGCATGACAGGGTTGGAGTTGGAGGAACGGATCCGGGCGGAGTGGCCTATGATGCTGATCCTGCTGGCCAGCAGTTAGGCAGAGTTGCTGGAGTTGACCGGGCTTGGCAGCCCGCGATTGGCCAAGCCCTTCCGTCGCGATGAACTGGAACATGCGACTACGCCCATGCTGCTGCGCGGCTGCAAGCATTCGCTCCTGCCTTCCTCGGAGCTGCATCGACTGCTTTAGCTTCTATCGCGCTAAGGTCAGCTCCTGGCACGAGGCGGACCTTCATTGAGTCTGCTCGACTTCCTGGTTTGATCCAGATCGAGCATTACTCACATATTGAACCTTGATCGTGAGAACGGCCGCTGATCAGGCGTGGCGGTGAAGCACAAGAGGCGCTACCACTTCGCCGTTGCTGTGTAAGATCGACGGTGAGTATGGCAGCTGGGACCAGCCTTGAGGAACTAACTATGGAAGATGAGGACGAGGTATCCAAGGAGCTTCGCGCCTACGTTGACCAGCCTCGTCTCTTCCAGGGAACCCGATCAACGAAGAGACTCTATCGGGACCGTGACGAATTGGATGACGCAGAGCGAACACTGATGGCTGCCGGGATCCGGTTCACGGGCCTGAGGCACCGAGGTGATGAGGACCCTCCCGACTGCGAAGCCATGATTGAAGGAGTTCGCTGCGGAATCGAGGTCACGGAGCTAGCCCACGAGCCGGCATTGCGGGCTTCGATAAAGGCCGTCAAAGCTAAGGAAGGGTTTGTCCGCTATCACGAATGGACCCGTAAGGAGTTTCTCACGGGACTCAGGGAAAGGATTGCGGAGAAGGATAGTCCTACAGATCTGAAAGACGGGCCCTATGAACGGTATTGCCTTGTGATCTGGACGGGCGAAATGCACCTGACCCAGGAGATGATCGGGGCTTATCTGGAAGGCATGACCTTTCCGTGCTCCCTCATCACAGACGCATTCATCTCACTCGATTACCATCCAGGGTCAAACAATCCATATCCAGTCATAACAATGAATGTTGTTGGGAAATGGCGGTCGGTCGGCTGAGTGTTGGCTGTCATGGCATACTGGTGCGACCGGCCGAAGGAATCTCGACCAACGAACGTCAACCTTAGTCACTGGTAAGGCGTGAGTGTCTGGACGATTCGATCCGAAACTGCGCTGATTGGTGGACTGTAGCCATGCACCTCTGTTAGGGCCTTTGTTGGGGCCAGCTCTACAGATCTCTGAAATAACCTAATTCCATCAATACAATAGCCGATAGCAATGGCGGAGAGGGTGGGATTCGAACCCACGGTGGGCTTGCACCCACGGCGGTTTTCAAGACCGCTGCCTTAAACCACTCGGCCACCTCTCCAAAGATCGCCCAAACGTGCCGATGGCTTACGGTTCTCTAAGGCCGTAGGGTCGCTCCCGTCAACTTATACCCATCACTCTGCGCAACGAGAACCGTTGCTCATGGCCGGATGCACCTGCCATTAACCAAGCCTCAGTCTTCTGAGCTATTAAGGCCCGTATTTTGGTCGAATCTTGAGTGGTGAGTGCCAAAATTTGCCAAGTCGTTGACGAAAAAGGGACATTATAGATTATGCGCCGAATGCGCAGATCAGATAGCTGCGGTTCATTTTCCTATGTCAGCGTTTGCGGCATCGCTCGGACGCGGAAGCGGCATTTAGCAAGCCCAGCTAAACGTTTGACATTAAACCCATAATCCACACATTTGAAACAATGTTAATAAAAACGCCCCTTTATCATTGACAAGCGGGGCCGTTTAACTTTCCTTTAAGGCGATAAAAGCACCTTGGCTGGCTATCTAGGGCAGTTTTGAGCCGCCACGCCTTAAGTGCTCAAAAAGGGGATGCGTAACAATATGCACGGGAATCGCGCTGAAGCGGTAAAGGGCCTGATGGGAAAGATCGCATCTTTCGATCAGGGTGCCTTCGTCCGCATTGCAGGTGTTACGGTTATCGCCCTGACCGTCGCGAATTGCTCCTCGAATGTCCGGGGTGGCGTCGATCCGAAGTATGGCGTCAAGGCCAGCCCGCGCGTTGTCGCTGAAGGACAGCCTGTTCCCAAGGGCGGCGGCCGCGACATGGTCGGCAAGCCTTACACAGTCGCCGGCCGCACTTATGTCCCCTCCGAGTCGTCACGTCCGGCTGAAGGCCTGGCATCCTGGTACGGCTCGAACTTCCACGGCCGCATGACGGCCAACGGCGAGATTTTCGATCGCGATTCGATTGCGGCTGCGCACACGACGATGCCGCTTCCGAGCTATGCGCGCGTCACCAATATGCAGAACGGTCACTCTATGATCGTCCGCGTGAATGACCGCGGCCCCTTCCATGGCAACCGCGTTATCGACGTGTCCGAGAAGGCGGCCGCCGCGCTCGGCTTCCATCGCCAGGGCACTGCCCGCGTTCGCGTAGAATATGTCGGTCGCGCCTCGACCAATGGCAGCGACGACCGGATTCTTCTGGCCAGCCTGCGCACGGACGGCCAGCCCGCCAGCCTGACGAATGGCGGGGCTCCGACCATGATCGCCCAGGCGACGCCGCGCCCCGCCGCGCCGCGTCAGGCCATCGGCATCAACGCCTTCGAGCCTGACGATGAGGTCGAGACGGCTCCCGTCGCTCCTCAGCGCATGGCGTCGAATGGTGGGCCTGCAATGATCCCTACCAGCAGCTATGTGCCGCTGCCGCCCGAGCGCCCGTTCGATCTCGGAACCATTCCTGGCGCGATCCCGCCTGCGTTCAAGGTCAGCTCCGCATCGCCCGGCATGACGCCGCCGGCACGTCCGGTCATGGCCGGCTTGTACTATGCATYGCCGGAAAACGGGCAGGGCGGTTTCCAGAAGACCAGCGCCTTCAAGCCCATGGATCAATCCAAGTTCATCCGCTGAACGGCGGAGGACGACTGACCTCCTGTGATCTCGCGCACAGCTTGTCGTAACGTCACGTTGAATTGTTATTGACGCGCTACAGATTCAGGCTCTCCTAAGGGAAGATCCTGGATACCTTACGATGCGTCACATAATGCCGACCCGACCTTTCACCGCAGCCCTGCTTTTCTGCGGAATTCTCGCGTTACTCCCAGTCCTTTCGAAGAGGGCATCGGCCCAGAGCTTCCAGACATCCGCCCCGACGGCGGTGCTCATGGATGCGGACAGTCACGCCATCCTTTTCGAAAAGAATGCCGATGAGCTGACTGCGCCGGCCAGCATGGCGAAAACCATGACGGCGGAAGTCATCTTCAACGAGATGAAGAACGGCCGGCTGAACATGGACAGCATGTTCAACATCTCCGAGAACGCCTGGCGCAAAGGTGGCGGGGGCTCGGGCGGATCGTCCATGTTTGCCCAAGTCAACACGTCCATCCGCCTGGAAGACCTCCTGAGAGGGCTAATCGTCCAGTCCGGCAACGATGCGGCGATTGCGATTGCCGAGGGCGTTGCGGGGACGGAAGAGAATTTTTCCAAGCTCATGAACGAGCGGGCCCGGCAGATCGGGATGACCAAGTCCACCTTCCGCAACGCGACCGGCTATGGCCATCCTGAGCAGAAGGCGACGGTTCGCGATCTCGCGAAGCTCGCCCTCTACATCATCGAGACCTATCCGGACCTCTACAAGATGTTCGGCGAGCGGGAGTTCACCTGGAACAAGATTCGCCAGCAGAACCGCAATCCCTTACTGGCCATGGATATCGGCGCGGACGGCCTCAAGACCGGCAATATTGACGAGGCCGGTTATGGCCTGATCGGTTCAGCCGTGCAGAACGGCCAGCGCCTGATCGTGGTGGTCAACGGCATGAAGACCGCCAGGGATCGGGCGAACGAGGCCCGCAAGCTTCTGGATTGGGGTTTCCGGGCGTTCGAGTCGCAGCAGCTCTTCGCGGAAGGCCAGGTAGTTGGTGAAGCCCAGGTCTTCGGCGGCAGCAAGCGCTCTCTGCCGCTTGTCTCCAAGAAGCCTATTCGTGTACTGGTGCCTCGTGGGGATGGCGAGAGGGTGACTGCTCGCATCATCTACACCGGCCCGTTGAAGGCCCCGATCCAAAAAGGGGCCGAGGTAGCGCGGCTTCAGGTCAACCGTGGTGATATGCAGGCGCTCGAAATGCCGCTCTATGCCAATGAGGACATCCAGGAAGGCACGCTGAGCCAGCGTGCCCTCGATGGCCTGCTGGAATTCAGCACGGGCTGGGTGCGTCGCGCCTTTACGAGCGTCATCGAAGGAATTTGATGGCGGGACGGTTCATTACGTTCGAAGGCGGGGAGGGCGCGGGCAAGTCTACCCAGATCGGCAGGCTTAAAGGTCGGTTGGAGCAGCTCTCGCAGCGCGTTCTGGTCACACGTGAGCCCGGCGGCTCGCCCTATGCGGAGGAGATCCGCGCCTTCATTCTCGGCGGGCATGCCAAGAGCCTCGGCACGTTCGCGGAAGCCCTGCTGTTCGCCGCAGCCCGCATCGACCACCTGGATAAGACCATCGTTCCGGCCCTCAAAGCGGGCACCCATGTGCTGTGCGATCGGTTCGCCGATTCCACGCGCGCCTATCAGGGCTCAGCCGGGAATATCGATCCGGCCCTGATCGACCGGCTGGAGCGCGTGACCCTGGCGGGCACTAAGCCCGACCTCACCTTCATCCTCGATCTTCCCGCCGAGACCGGCCTTGCCCGCGCGAGCAAACGAGCCGCGCAGAAAGGCGAGGGGGCGGATCGGTTCGAGGACGAGGCCCTCTCGTTCCATCAGAACCTGCGTCAGGCGTTCCTCGCCATTGCCCGCGCGCATCCGCAGCGCTGCGCGGTCATCAATGCCGACCAATCGGCGGACGAGGTCGAGGCCGCCATCTGGGCGACGCTGCGCGAGCGGCTGCCGGAACTGACCCGGAATGAGGAAAGGCCTCTCGATGTCGCGTGACGATGAGGCCATCGAGCCGGATCAGCTCGAGGGCGCCCCGCATCCTCGGGATCAGTTTGCCTTCTTCGGCCATCAGGAAGGCGAGGCGGCTTTTCTGGAAGGCCTGCGCTCGGGCCGACTTCATCACGCCTGGCTGATAGGCGGTCCCCAGGGGATCGGCAAGGCGACGCTTGCCTACCGGGTAGCCCGCGCGGTGCTTGACCCTCGGCGGGCGAACGATCTCTCGCTTGCAAGCCTGGATGTCCCACCGGATGCACCCTCAGCGCGTCAACTCTCGGCGCTTTCCCATCCCAACTTCGCGATTCTCCGGCGTGCGCCGGCCACAGACAAAAAGGCCGCTACGACGACCATTCCTGTCGAAGCCGTTCGCAAGGCGCTCAACATGTTTGGCTCGACGGCGGCCGATGGCGGCTACCGCGTCTGTATCGTGGATAGTGCCGAGGATCTGACGATCTCCAGCGCCAACGCGCTGCTCAAGGTGATCGAGGAGCCGCCGCCGCGCTCCTTGTTCCTGATCGTCAGTCACGCTCCGCAGCGGGTGCTGCCGACGATCCGCTCCCGGTGCCGTCGGCTGCTGCTGCGCCCCCTGACCGGTTCCGAGATCAAGGCGAGCATCAGTTCGCTTGGCGAGCCCTGGGCGGATATGCCCGAGCATCTGCTCGATCAGGCGCTCGCTTATGGCGAAGGCTCAGTCCGGCGGACGCTGGAGCTTCTGGATGAGGACAAAGTTTCCTTCATCGGCCAGGTGACGAAGCTTCTGGACGGTCTCCCCAGAGCGGACACGAAGCAGATCTATGCCTTGGCCGAAGCCCTTGCCAAGCGCGATGCGGACGACAGCTACGACCTTGCGCTGGAGACCGTCGAGCGCTGGGTTTCCAGTCGTCTGCACGAGCGGGCGAGCCTGGGGCCGGCACGCCTTGCGCCTTTGGTGGAGGTATGTGAGAAGATCAGCCGTTCGGCGCGCGAGATCGACGTGTTCAACCTCGACCGCCGGCCCTTCATCCTCACGCTGTTCGACGATCTGGCCGACGCGGTTCGGCGGACGGCCTGACCTCACGGCACGAATGAGCCGGATGAAGCGTTCCGAGAATTCAAGCGGTTAGGGATTCGACATGGCCGACAAGCAGAAATTCTATATCACCACGGCTATCTCGTATCCGAACGGGGCTCCCCATATCGGCCATGCCTACGAGGTCGTCGCGTCGGACGCGATTGCGCGCTTCAAGCGCATCGACGGCTACGACGTGTTCTTCATGACGGGCACGGACGAGCACGGCCTCAAGATCCAGCAGACGGCGGACAAGAACAGCACGACGCCCAAGGCCTTCGTGGACGAGATGGCGACCAAGTTCCGCGCCATGGCCGACCGCCTGGATTGCTCCTACGACCGGTTCATCCGCACGACGGATGCGGACCATCTGCCCTCGACTCAGGACCTCTGGCGGCGGATGCAGGAGAAGGGCGACATCTACCTCTCCAAGTATTCCGGCTGGTACTCGGTGCGGGACGAGGCCTATTACGACGAGAGCGAATTGACCAAGCAGCCAGATGGCTCCTGGCGCGCGCCCACCGGTACGCCCGTCGAATGGATCGAGGAGGAAAGCTACTTCTTCCGTCTCTCGGCCTATCAGGACCGCCTGCTCGCGCATTATGCGGCGAACCCGGATTTCATCAGCCCGGAAACCCGGCGCAACGAGATCACGAGCTTCGTACGCTCGGGCCTGCAGGATCTCTCGATCAGCCGCACCACCTTCAACTGGGGCCTGCCGGTGCCGGGCGATCCGAAGCACGTCATGTATGTGTGGATCGACGCGCTCAACAACTACCTGACGGGTTGCGGTTTTCCGAATGACAATGACCCGCGCTGGCATTACTGGCCCGCCGACGTTCACATCATCGGCAAGGACATCGTGCGCTTTCACACGGTCTACTGGCCAGCCTTCCTCATGTCGGCGGAACTGCCGCTGCCTAAGCGGGTGTTCGGCCACGGCTTCCTTCTTAACAAGGGTGAGAAGATGTCGAAGTCGGTCGGCAACGTGGTCGATCCCTTCGACCTCGCGGACATCTACGGCGTTGATCAGATCCGCTATTTCTTCATGCGTGAAGTGCCTTTCGGGCAGGACGGAAACTACTCGCACGAGGCCATCGTCAACCGCATCAATGCGGATYTGGCGAACGATCTCGGCAACCTCGCGCAGCGCTCCCTGTCGATGATCGGCAAGAACTGCGACGGGGCGGTCCCGCAGCCCGCCGAGTTCACGCAGGCCGATCAGGATATGCTCTGGCTGGCCGATGGGCTGCCCGGGAAGACGAGAGCGGCCATGAAGGATTTCGCCGTGCACACCACACTGGCCGAGATCTGGGCTGTCGTGGCCGAGGCGAACCGCTATTTCGCCTCGCAGGAGCCCTGGGTGCTGCGCAAGAGCGATCCTGCCCGCATGAACACCGTGCTTTATGTGACGGCCGAGGTTCTCCGTTCCGTGGGTATCCTGGCTCAGCCTTTCGTGCCCACGGCTGCCGCCAAGCTTCTCGATCTTCTGGCCGTTGCTCCCGAAGATCGTGTTCTTGCCGCGGTCGGCCCGGAGAAGCGCCTCGTGCCCGGCACGGCCCTTCCGCAACCTGCGCCGATTTTCCCGCGTTATATCGAGGCGGAGGCTGTCTGACGCTTCCGCTTTGATCGGTCCAGCAGGGGCCACGGCGGAAGCGGGATATGTTCACGAGTTTCATGTTTGCGACCGGGATCGAGAACAGCATCCCGACCATCAACAATGGCCGCACGCGCATCGACCAGATGGAGAAGTGCGGCCACTACAAGCACTGGAAGCTGGATTTCGACCTTCTGGATGATCTCGATATCCAGGTTCTCAGATACGGCCCGCCGCTTCATACCGCCTTCCTCGGCCCCGAGCGCTACGATTGGTCCTTCGCCGACATGACCTTCGGCGAGATCGAGCGGCGCAATATCATTCCCATCGTGGATCTGTGCCATTTCGGCGTTCCGGATTGGCTCGGCAATTTCCAAAATCCGGATTTCCCTGATCTTTTCGCGACTTATGCCGAAGCCTTCGCGCAACGCTTTCCTTGGGTTCAGCTTTATACTCCCATCAACGAGATGTTTATCTGCGCCCAGTTTTCGGCCGGCTACGGCTGGTGGAATGAGCAACTGAGCAGCGACCAAGCCTTCGTCACGGCACTCAAGCACATTGTAAAAGCCAATGTCCTGGCCATGGAGCGCATTCTCAAGGTCCGACCGGATGCTCTGTTCATCCAAAGTGAGTCGTCGGAATATTTCCACGCGGAGAACCCGGCTGCCATCAAGCCGGCCGAGATCATGAATGCCAGGCGTTTCCTGTCCCTGGACCTGAATTACGGGCGCCGGGTCGACTCGGAAATGTACGAGTTCCTCATGGATAGCGGGATGACGAGGGACGAATACCATTTCTTCCTAAGCCGATCCTCGCTTAGGCACCACTGCATCATGGGAAACGACTACTATGTGACCAATGAGCACCGTGTGCGTGCTGATGGCCTCACGACGGCAGCGGGCGATGTGTTCGGCTACGACGAGATCACCCGGCAGTACTATGACCGCTACAAGCTTCCGGTCATGCATACCGAGACAAACCTGATGGAAGGTCCGAACGGCGACGAGGCTGTGAACTGGATCTGGAAGCAATGGGCGAATGTTCTTCGAGTCCGCAATAACGGGGTGCCGATCGTGGGCTTCACCTGGTACTCGCTGACCGACCAGATGGATTGGGATACGGCCCTTCGGGAGGAAAACAATCGGGTCACACCCGTCGGTCTCTATGACCTCGACCGCAATATCCGCCCGGTTGGACGCTGCTACAGGACGCTTATCAAGGATTGGTGCCACGTTCTTCCAGCGCAGAGCGTCTGCCTGTCGGTTCCGGTGGTTCGGCCGCATGAATCGAGTGAGGCGCATGTGGTCCGCAGCCAGGAGAAGCTACGCAAGATGCGTCATCAGGAAGCGAAAGAGGATAAGGAGCCCGTACCCACCGCGCAAGGCGTGCGTCGGTAGACGAAAGGCGAGATCCGAATTAAGCATCAGGAGCAACAGCCGCCGCAGAGGAGGGCGCTTTCACCGATGCTGGTCGATAGCCACTGCCACCTGGACTTTCCCGATTTCCAGAGCCGTCTCCTGGAGGTTCTCGCCTCCGCTGCGCGCGCCGATGTCGGCCGCATGGTGACGATCTCGACCCATGTGGCGCGCTATGATGTGTACCGGGCCCTGGCCGAGGCCAACGAGGCGGTTTTCTTCACGGTCGGCACCCATCCGCATAACGCCGCCATTGAGCCGGATGTGCCCGCCCGGCAATTGATCGAGCTGTCGCAGCACCCGCGCTGCATCGCCATCGGCGAGGCCGGCCTTGACTACCATTACGACAAGAGCCCCCGGGACATTCAGGAGCGGGTTTTCCGCACCCATATCACCGCAGCACGCGAGACCGGATTGCCGTTGGTAATCCACGCCCGCAACGCCGATGAGGACATGATCTCGATCCTCTCGGAGGAAATGAGCAAAGGGCGGTTCAGTGCCGTTCTGCATTGCTTCTCATCCGGCGCGGAGCTGGCGAGGGTTGGTATCGAACTCGGCCTCTATGTGTCGTTCTCGGGCATCCTGACTTTCAAGAACTCAGAAGAGATCCGTAAGATCGCCGCCGATGTGCCGCATGACCGTCTGCTCGTGGAGACGGACGCGCCTTATCTCGCGCCCATGCCGCACCGTGGAAAGACCAATGAACCGGCTTATGTGGCACATACTGCCCATGTGCTTGCCGAAGTCATTGGGGTAAGCAACGCGGAAATCGCTGAAATCACGACCGCCAACTTCTATCGCCTTTTTTCGAAAGCGGCTTCGGCCGATGCCGTACAGGCGAAGGCGATTGCTTCATGAGCCTTCGTTTCACGATCCTCGGATGCGGGTCCTCCGCGGGCGTTCCGCGCGTTGGGGTAGGGTGGGGCGCATGCGATCCGCTGAACCCGAAGAACAGGCGCAGGCGCTGCTCCATTCTCGTGGAGAGAACCTCCGAGAGCAAAACCACAAGTGTGCTGGTCGATACCACGCCGGACTTGCGGGACCAGTTGCTCGGCGCGAACGTGAAACGCCTCGACGCGGTTCTCTTTACCCATGAGCACGCGGATCACATCCACGGCATCGACGATCTTCGCCCGCTCGCACTCGTCATGCATCACCGCATCCCGGTTTACGCGGATYGCGTGACGAGCGAGCTGCTGCAGATGCGGTTCGGCTACTGCTTCCAGACGCCTGCCGGAAGCAGCTATCCACCTATCCTGACCATGCATCACCTCGAAATCGGCGCGCCGACCGTGATCTCGGGTCCTGGCGGGTCCGTCGATGCCGTGCCGCTCCGCATGGTTCATGGGGATATCGACGCCCTGGGCTTCCGCTTCGGCAATGTCGCCTATGCGCCCGATGTCAGCACCGTACCGGCGGAAAGCCTGCGCCATTTCGAGGATCTCGAAGTCCTCATTCTCGATGCCTTGCGCTATACGCCGCATCCGACGCATTTTTCCTTATCCGAAGCCCTTGCCTTCATTGAGCAGGTGAAGCCGAGGCGCGCTATCCTGACGAACCTGCATACGGATCTCGACTACGAGAAGCTGAAACGCGAGCTGCCTCCGCATATCGAGCCGGCCTTCGACGGTCTCCAGATCGAAGTTTAGGATTAAGCCGGCTTAGGCCCGAAGATCCAAGTGGCTATCGCGGACGTGATGATGATGGTCGCCGCCGCAACACCGACGGTCGCCCAACGCCTAGAGACAATCGTGTAGATTGCGCAAGCCGCCGCCAGATGAGGCATGATGATCATCAAGCCAAGAGGAATGCCTGCGAGGGAACTATGCCGTTTTAGCCCCAAGCTGGCCAATCCGATCAGCATTCCGGTCAGGAAACCGTTCTGACCGCACGCAATCGTTATGGTTAACGCGGGAAAGGTTGTGAAAAGCACCAGGGGCAAATACTCGCCGGCAAGCCGCTTGAGGACGGCCAGATAGCCGATCAGCGTCGCGGCCGTGAACAGGCCATAGGCCAGCCAACGCGGCATCAGGGCCAGCGGGGCGATGAGCAGGTTGAATTGCGGCGGATAGGTCCAGGGCATGACGGAATCGCTGCCGGTCACCGTCCGTTGAGCATTAACGAGGGTCTCGAAGCGATAAGCCAAGTGAAGCTCGCCACGCCAGATCATCTGGCCCACGAGATGGAACATGTCGAAATCAACTAAGGGGCGTGCGCCATCGCCTTGGGTCGAACCGGTGAACCAGACGATTTTGGCGAGTAGAAGAGCCGCAAGGGTCAGAAGGATAACCCGGGTGTACCGCGAACCCTTGGGCGTCGAGGAGCGGGCGGCTTCAAGAATGGTGACGATCATGCTCGCTGGGTCGTAAGTTCGAATGCTGGCGTGGACGTGAGGGCGACTAAATCATGCCAGAATACCGTAGAGTTCAATTCAGTCGCATAGCCTAGACAGGTCGGGATAAACTCTTCGGCGTGTCAAAAGCCGATGATCCAAAGGTGGAATCGACGCAAAGCTCGGAAGCAGGTAGTCCTACCCATAAAGTTTAGTTCCATAATATATCTTATGCGAATTTGATATAGAGGAGAACGACGGCTCATAATACCGTCTCCCCTTATGATCGCGCCCTTCCCGAATGGTTCGTGGATCAATCCGCCAAGACCTCCGATGCTTCGACGGCGGTCCAACTATGGGTGATCTTCGCGACGGCTCCGAGCATGATTGAGGCCGAGCAATACTTTTCCTTCGAGAGCTCGATGGCGCGCTCGACCTTGGCCGGTGCCAACTTGTGGCCTGTGACCCGATAATCGACATGGATGGCCGTGAAGACCTTCGGGTCCGTCTCGGCGCGCTCCGCCGTCACCTCGACCTCGCAGTCCAAAACCTGCTCACGGCCTTTCCGGAGGATCTGAACCACGTCGAAGGCCGTGCAGCCGCCTAAGCCAAGTAGAAGCATTTCCATGGGTCGGATGCCGAGATTGCGGCCGCCATATTCAGGAGCGCCGTCCATGACAACGGCATGCCCGCTGCCGGATTCGCCCACGAACATCATCCCGTCCACCAGTTTGACCCGCGCTTTCATTCTTTTCAGCCTCCAAATCCCTGATGTCTTTTGAGCATCTTTTGCTCTGATTCCTACCTAAATTGAGCTAAGAAGCGCCATTGAAAACAACGAAATGCCGCAAATGAAGCCTTCCTCTGATATCGCGCGACTCATCGAGATCATGGCGGCACTACGGACGCCCACGACGGGTTGCCCGTGGGATCTGGAGCAGGATTTCGCGTCGATTGCGCCGTACACCCTCGAGGAAGCCTATGAGGTCGTGGATGCCATCGAGCGCGGTGATCTGGCT
>NZ_JBFUMH010000090.1:0-21484 GCF_054049475.1 Microvirga sp. P5_D2
CCATTGCGGCGGGAACGGCGCGGGAGCTGGTCTGGCTCGTGGAGCATCCGCCGCTTTATACCGCCGGCACCTCGGCCCAGGCTGCCGACCTCGTGGACCCGGACAGGTTTCCGGTTCACCAGACGGGGCGGGGCGGACAATACACCTATCACGGCCCCGGCCAGCGTGTGGCCTACGTGATGCTGGACCTGAAGMGCCGGGTTCCCGACCTTCGCCGCTATGTGGCCGCCCTGGAATCTTGGCTGATCGCAACCCTCGATTCCTTCAACATCCGCGGCGAGCGGCGGGAGGACAGGGTGGGCGTCTGGGTGCGCCGCCCCGACAAGGGCGAGAAGGCCGAGGACAAGATCGCCGCCATCGGAATCAGGGTGCGCCGCTGGGCCACCTTCCACGGCATCAGCCTGAACGTGGAGCCCGAACTTGCCCATTTCTCCGGCATCGTTCCCTGCGGCGTCACCCAGCACGGGGTCACGAGCCTCGTCGATCTCGGCATCCCGGTCACCATGCCGGAGGTGGATTCGGTGATGCGCAAGGCCTTCGAGGACATCTTCGGGCCGACCGAGCGGGTGGAGGCTCCGTTGCTTTCCGGCAACTGAGTCTCAGTTTTTCACACCCTCCATCGTCAGGCTTCTCCTCAGAGGCGCAACATGCTCTAAGCTTGTCCGAACAATTGCTCACCGACGGACATCCCATGCAGCGCGCCCTCCTTGCTTCCGTTCTCGCCCTGACAGTCTCGGCCTGTGCCTACCGGCCAGACCCGGTGGAACTCGTCAAAGTCGTCGATTCGCCCTCCGATGTGCGCGTCTGCCAGCGTCTGGGCGAGGTGAGCCCGGTGGTATCCACCACCCCCGGCTTCGGCTCCGCCACGCAGGGCATGCTGGAAGYGACGGTCGCTCTCGGCGGCACGCATCTCTACCTGCAGCAGACCGCGCATGACTGGTCCCTCGTTCGCGGCATCGCCTATCGCTGCGGCTCCGGCACCGTCCGGGAAGATGTCGTCATTCGTGCGAAAGGCTGAGGCATAAGCCTCACGAACGGAGTTGCGCAGGCTCTCATGTCCCCGTTACTGACGTGAGAGCCCTCCGGCTTTCAGCCGCGAAGGAGCCATAACAAAACAGGGAGCCTGACGCCGTGCCCGTTATCGCCACCTCCGCCGATCTGACCTCGGACGCCGCCCGTTCCAACCGCGCTGCCTGGGACGGTCTCACCCAGGAGCTTCAGGCCAAGCGGCAAGCGGTGGCGGAGGGCGGACCGGCAAAGGCCCGTGAGCGGCATCTGGCGCGCGGCAAGCTGCTGCCGCGCGAGCGCGTCACCCGCCTGCTCGATCCCGGCGCTCCCTTTCTCGAACTTGGTTCCCTCGCCGCCCACGGCATGTATGAGGACGCGATTCACGGGGCCGGACTGATTACCGGTATCGGCCGCGTCGAAGGCCGCGAGGTCATGATCGTGTGCAACGATTCGACCATCAAGGGCGGCACCTACTACCCAATGACCGTGAAGAAGCACCTGCGGGCGCAGGAGGTGGCGCGGGAGAACCGGCTGCCCTGCATCTATCTGGTCGATTCCGGCGGCGCGAACCTGCCGCACCAGACCGAGGTCTTCCCCGATCGCGAGCATTTCGGACGCATCTTCTACAACCAGGCGACCCTGTCCTCCATGGGCATTCCGCAGATCGCCTGCGTGATGGGCTCGTGCACGGCCGGCGGCGCCTATGTGCCGGCCATGTCGGACGAGACCGTGATCGTGCGCCGCCAGGGAACGATCTTCCTCGGCGGTCCTCCGCTGGTGAAGGCGGCGACGGGCGAGGTGGTCTCGGCCGAGGATCTCGGCGGCGCGGATGTTCATGCGCGCCAATCTGGTGTGGCGGATCACTACGCGACCGACGACGTGCATGCGCTCGCCATCGTGCGCCGCATCGTCGGCACGCTCAACACCCGCAAAAATGTCGACATCGATCTCGCCGAGCCGGTGGAGCCGAAATATCCGATCTCCGACCTCGATGCGATCGTGCCGACGGATCTGAAAAAGCAGTACGACATCCGCGAGGTTATCGCGCGGCTCGTGGACGGCTCCGAATTCGACGAGTTCAAGCGCCTCTACGGCACGACGCTTGTGACGGGGTTCGCGCGTATCTGGGGCATGCCGGTCGGCATCATCGGCAATAACGGCATCCTCTTCTCGGAAAGCGCGCTGAAAGGTGCGCATTTCATCGAGCTGTGCTGCCAGCGGCGCATTCCGCTGCTCTTCCTCCAGAACATTTCGGGCTTCATGGTCGGCCGCCAATACGAGGCGGGCGGCATCGCCAAGGATGGCGCCAAGCTCGTCACAGCCGTGGCCTGCGCCCAGGTGCCGAAGATCACGCTGCTCCTTGGCGGCTCGTTCGGCGCGGGCAATTACGGCATGTGCGGCCGCGCCTATTCTCCGCGCTTCCTCTTCACGTGGCCGAACTCGCGCATTTCCGTGATGGGCGGCGAGCAGGCGGCGAGCGTTCTCGCCACCGTGCGGCGCGACAATATCGAGGCCGAGGGCAAGGCCTGGAGCGCCGACGAGGAAGAGGCCTTCAAGGCGCCGATCCGCAACAAGTACGAGGAGGAGGGTTCGCCCTACCACGCCACCGCGCGCCTCTGGGACGACGGCATCATCCTGCCCTCGGAAACCCGCCGCGTCCTGGCGCTCGCCTTCTCAGCCGCGCTGAATGCTCCGGTTCCGGAAACGAAGTTCGGCGTGTTCAGGATGTAGTGCGTTCCGCCGCAAGTGCGGAACCTGCATCAGGTAGAACGAATTTGGAGAGTATGTCCGAGATTGGGCCCGATACCCTCCGCCGCAGCTACGCTCATCGGATCGCGCAACTCGCCGATGTGCGCGATGCGCGCATCGAACAGGCCTTCGCGGAAGTTCCGCGCGAGAGCTTTCTGCCGCCGCCACCCTGGACGATCATCAGCCTTGGCGATGCGAGTGAGACGAGCAGGCTCGCCGACATCTACGAGAATGTTCTGGTCGCCATCGACCGTCAGCGCGGTATCAATAACGGCGAGCCCACCCTTCATGCCATCTGGCTCGATGYGATCAGCCCGCAGCCGGGGGAGAGTGTCGTTCATGTGGGGGCGGGAACGGGCTACTACACGGCGATGCTCGCGCGGCTCGTCGAGCCCGGCGGGCATGTGGAGGCTTTCGAGTATGAGCCCGACCTGGCGGCCGAAGCGTCCCGGAACCTTAAGCCGTATTCCAACGTGACAGTTCACGCCGCATCGGCCTTCGGCAGGAAGTTGCCCGAGGCCGACGTGATCTACGTGAATGCGGGCGTCATCGCACCGGATGCGGAATGGCTGAAGGCTCTGAAACCCGGCGGGCGGCTGATCTTTCCCTGGCAGCCGCACAGGGGCTGGGGACCGGCGCTCCTAGTGGCAAGGCGGGAAGGGGGATTTGCAGTCCAGGCTCTCATGAATGTGGGCTTCATCTCGTGCAGCGGCACAACGGAGAAATTGTCCGTGAAACATCTGCCGACGGAGGCCGATCTCGCAGCCGTAAAGTCATTGTGGCTCAGGGATGAGACTGCTCCTGATGACAGTGCCATCGCCGTCTATGAGCGTGTCTGGTTCTCCTCAGCAGAGGCCGACAATTGAAAAACATCATGGCCGGGAAGATCCCGGCCATGAGTAAGGCTTAGTCGATTAGGCAACAAAGATGTCTAAGTTGGAAATCGCCTTCAGATACGGGCCTGGCCTGAACATTCCGATCAGCTGTGCGGCGCATTCCGTGCCTGAGCCATCGGCGTCATAGCGGAGACCTCCATCTTCACCCAGAATGATGAAGTCGTCGCCATCCTTAGCCGAACCAAAAGCGAAGAACTGTTCTTTCAGGGTAGTCGGCTTAGCCGAGCAACCGCAATCGATCATCCTGAAGACATCGCCATCCAGAAGAATTCGATCTTCGCCTACATTGAAGTCGACAATCCTGTCAGCATGGGTAACGCCGAAGTCCGTAAATAGGAAAGCATCCTTGCCTTCGCCGCCGATCAAGATGTCATGTCCCTTGCCGCCATTGAGCGTATCGTGGCCACCTTCACCCACAAGGATGTTCTTGCCACTATTGCCCGTGATTTTGTTGTCAAGGCTATTGCCTGTGCCGTTGATGTCCTTTTTCCAGGTCGAGACGGCAGGATCGCGGAGGATCAGGTTCTCGAAGTTATCCTGGAGGGTATAGGTGATGTATGCGTTGATCGTATCAACGCCCTCTCCAGCTTGTTCGATAACCGCATCATCGGCGTTGTCTACGTAGTATGAGTCGTCGCCAATGCCGCCTTCCATCGTATCGGCGCCGAGACCGCCATTCATGGTGTCGTTGCCGTCCTCACCGTACAGACGGTTGTTGCCATCGCCGGCATTGAGGACATCGTGTCCTATGCCGCCAAATGCCTTGCCGTTTTTGTGAGCAATAAGGATATTGTTGTTGAGGTCGTTACCTGTGGCGATGATGCCGCCTGTTTGAAGGCCTTCGACGTGGGGTGTCTTTCGCATATCGAAGCCGGATGTCAGGTGGGACATGATGATGTCGTTGCCATCGCCTGCCGCTTCCTCGACCACATCATTCTCATCGTCGACGATATAGATGTCGTCACCGTGGCCACCGGCCATGGTGTCGGCTCCGAGACCTCCGTCGATGCGGTTGTTCGTGTCGTTGCCGACGATCTTATTGTCCAGGCCGTTGCCCATCACACCCCAGTCTCGATAGCCAGCCGTCTTCGGCATCTCGAAGCTGATTTCATCGTCTAAGACGAACAGCTTGAAAGTAGGTAGTTCTTTGTACATTTCGATTTTTCCTGATCCAATTTATACAAGAACTGAGAATAGTTATTGAATAGGACGAGCCTCAGAAGAGCTTCTACGTTCAATAAACTTTCATTCCAGTTCGGATCAGAAACTAGGTTTCACTTACTTAGCGTCAACAATGTTACGTGTGTGCTAAAACACATGTCGAATCTATATATTTAGGTAGGTTGGGGGCTAAAGTTTTAGGGTGTGAGGCAGATTCCGCTTAAGAGATAGGACAGGAAAAAATGTTGCCCCGGGGCAACACCCAGAAACCTTCCTTATCCTGCCGTTCTTGGCCCAAGCGTCGCCGCGATCCCGCCATAAACCGAGATCACCAGAGAAGGCCTGCTAAGTGCTTCCAAACCATAGCTTTACAGCAAAGTACTCCAAGGGAACGTCCGGTTAACGCTATCGGGCATCGCTCCGAGGGGGTGATTGCATAGGTGGCGCAGCACGTGGCAGATCACGAGGGTTCCATTCCACGCGGGACTTTCGAAAAGGACTGTGTGGACAAGAGTGTAGATCCATGGATGCGCGCCTGACCGAAATGCCGATGAAGTCGAACCGCCGCTCGACGGTGCCTCTGCGCGCGTCCCTGCAATCCATGCTCGCGACCTTTGGGATCGTTGCTCTTTTCAGCTTGTCCGGAATCGGTGTCGTCCAGGCGCTCGATGCCGCGCCGCGCCCGCAGCCGCTGACGCCCGCGCYCTCGCCGGTGCTTACTCCTCCTGTGAAATACGGCTCCGCGCGCGAAGCTCTACGCACCGGCATGCGCGACTACAATGCAGGCGACAAACTCGGCGCCGCCGCCGCTCTCGAATACGCAGCCGGGCAGGGCCATACCCTCGCCCTCTGGAAGCTCGGTCGCATGTATGCGGATGGCGACGGTGTTCAGCACGATGACCTGAAGGCCTTCGAGTATTTCTCGAAGCTCGCCGACCAGCATGCGGATGAAAGCCCCGACTCGCCGAATGCGACGGTCGTCTCCAGCGCCTTCGTGGCGCTCGGCACCTATTTCCTCGACGGTATCGACGGCACCTATGTGTCCGCCAATCCGTCGCGCGCGGTCGAGATGTTCAGCTACGCCGCGTCCTACTTCAGCGATTCCAACGCCCAGTACAATCTCGCCCGCCTCTACATGGAGGGAACGGGCGTGAAGCGGGATTCGCGGCAGGCTGCCCGCTGGTTCAATCTGGCGGCGGAAAAGGGGCATCACCCCTCGCAGGCGCTGCTCGGCCATTTGCTGATGAACGGCCAGGGCGTGCCGCGCCAGCGGGCCAAGGGCCTCATGTGGCTGACCCTGGCTCACGAAGCTGCCGCCGATTCCAGCAAGGACCAGTGGATTTCGAGCCTCTACGAGGAGGCTTTCGCCGGCTCCGACGATTCGGACCGCAAGCTGGCGCTTGCTCTTCTCGAGCAGTACATCCAATCCCGGCGTTAAACCGGCACTGCTCAGTCGATATCCAGATCCACCATCACCGGCACGTGGTCGGAGGGCTTGTCCCAGCCGCGCACTTCCTTGCGGATCGAAGCTGTCTTGAGCTTGTCCTGAGCCTGCGGCGAGAGCAGCAGGTGGTCGATGCGGATGCCGTTGTTCCGCTGGAAGGCGCCCGCCTGATAATCCCAGAATGAATAGAGGCCAGCTTGCTCGGTGCAGGCGCGCAAGGCATCACTGAGGCCGAGGTTTTCAAGCGCCCGGAACTTCGCGCGGCTCTCGGGCTGAAAGAGCGCGTCGTTCACCCAGGCCGATGGATCGGCGGCGTCCTTGGGCTCGGGAATGACGTTGTAATCGCCGCAGAGCACCAGCGCTTCTTCGAGGTTAAGAAGCTTGCGCGCATGGGCATGGAGGCGATCCATCCAGGCGAGCTTGTACTCGAATTTCGGAGTGCCGATGGGGTTGCCGTTCGGCAAGTAGATCGAGGCGACGCGCACAGCGCCACTATTCGTCGAGACGACGCCTTCGAGATAACGCGCCTGCTCGTCGCCATCGTCGCCGGGAAGCCCGCGTCTGACATCCTCCAGAGGGCGCTTGGACAGAATGGCCACCCCGTTATAGGCCTTCTGCCCGTGGGTGACGACGTTGTAGCCCAGCGCCTCGACCTCCGCTTTCGGAAAGGCCTCATCCACGCATTTGAGCTCCTGGAGACAGAGCACATCGGGCTCCGCGCTCTTCACGAAGGTCGCGAGGTGATCGAGCCTCTGCTTGATGGAGTTCACGTTCCATGTCGCTATGCGCATCGTGTCGGCCTCGTTGCCTAGATTGATGCCTTCATCGGATGTTCGTGGAAACCTTGCAAGGTGGAACCTGTCATTATTCCCACGGGGCATGTCATGAACCCATCCTGGTTTCAGTCCATCGACAGCTATTGCGAGCGTCTCGATCCGGGTTTCTGGGCTGAGCCGCTCAATGCGGTGTCGAACGGCTTTTTCCTGTTGGCCGCAGCCCACGCGTTCTGGCTCTGGCGGCGAAAGGAGAGACCTGACTGGCCATCGCTATGGCTCATCCTTGTGACCGCCATCGTCGGCATCGGCAGTTTCCTGTTCCACACCTTCGCCAACCGCTGGTCGTTGCTGGCCGATGTGCTGCCGATTGCGGTGTTCATCTACAGCTATTTCCTGCTCGCCATGCGCCGCTACCTGCGGCTCGGGCTTCTGAGTGCACTCGCCATCACGCTTGCCTTCGCGGCATTCAACATGAGCTTCACGCGACTGTGGTTCAGCTTCCTTCCAGATGTCTCTCTCAACGGTTCGATAGGCTACCTTCCGGCTTTGATGGCGATGCTGGCCGTGGGCGTCGCGTGCCGGGCCGACCATTCAAAGGAAGCGGGAAGGGCGCTGTTGTGGGCGGGATGCACGTTTGCCGTTTCGCTGGCCTTCCGCTCCATCGACAGCGCGGTCTGCCCTGCGCTACCAATCGGCACGCATATGCTCTGGCACATGCTGAATGCGCTTGTGCTGTGGATTCTCATGAACGCAGCGATCAGGCACGCTCCCGAGAAAAGGCCGCTCCATGTCCCAGGTTGAAATCCATGGCTATGCTATCGTCTCAGACAACGACCGTATCGCCGATGCGGCGGGGCTGACGCCGGATGTTCTGCGCAACGATGCGGATTGGGCCTACTTCCAGGCGGAGCTCAACAAGTCGGACCTGACGGTGCTGGGTCGCCTGGGTCATGAGGCCAATCCCAACCCGAAGAAGCGGTTGCGGATGATCCTGTCATCCTCGTCTTCCGGGCTCGATCAGCGAGAGGATGGCTGGTGGTGGAACCCCAGCAAACTCTCCTGGGAGGAAGCCATTAGGAAGGTGTTGCCTGATGGGGGCAGGGTGGCGGTGCCGGGCGGACGGCAGGTCTTCGATCTGTTCCTGAGGATC
This sequence comes from Microvirga sp. P5_D2, assembly GCF_054049475.1. Taxonomy (NCBI): domain Bacteria; kingdom Pseudomonadati; phylum Pseudomonadota; class Alphaproteobacteria; order Hyphomicrobiales; family Methylobacteriaceae; genus Microvirga; species Microvirga sp. P5_D2. Next base: position 8,185 of record NZ_JBFUMH010000090.1, read on the forward strand.
GGCTACACCGCGTTCCATCTCACGCGGGCCGAGGGGGCCTTCATCCCTGATGGGGTGGCCGTGTTCTCCGGCTGCGACCAAGGCAAATCCGCCGAGGCCGTGCTGGCCGAGGCGGGGCTCAAGTCCGGCGAGAGGCAGGTGCTCGATGCGGATGGACCCGTCAGCCTCGTAGTGTGGCACCCTTAAACCGGAAACATCTTGGCCGCTATGAGTTGACTTCGGATTGACTTTGCCAGGAGGATCCTATGCGGCGCATGTTTCCATCCCTCGTCGTCATCGGTTGTCTCGCGGCGGGGGCGGCCTGGGCACAAAGCTCGTCGTCGAGTGGCAGTGCCTCTTCTTCCTCGGGTGCCGCGAGCGGAACAGCGGCCTCGCCGAGCGCGCCTTCGCCCAGCAGCCCGTCGACACCCCTTCCGCGTCCTCAGAACAGCATGGGAAGTTCGGCCACCACGCCGCCGCAAGGCGCGACGAGTTCCGCCCCCATTCCGCCGACCGGCAGCGAGGGCAGCACAGCAGGTCCGGGAGCGACGGGCAGCGTTGCAGGAGGCCGCCGCGTCGGCCAGCCGTCGTCAATCGGCCCCTCCTCGCGGGAGGAGGAACTTCTCAAGAAGGGCGAGCAGATCGAGCAGCGGGCACGGCGTCTCTGTGACGGCTGCTGATAGGCTTTAGGCTGCCTCGTCCAGGCCCGGATAATCCGTGTAGCCTTCCACGTCGCCGCCATAGAAGGTGGCGCGGTTCGGCTCGTTGAGGGGCGCATTCAGCTTGAAGCGCTCCACCAGGTCCGGATTGGAGATGAACAGCCGCCCGAATGCCACAAGGTCGGCCCGTCCGCTGGCGATCGCCTCGGCCGCCATGGCGCGGTCGTAGCCGTTATTGGCGATGTAGGCGCCACGGAAAGAGCGGCGCAGCCCATTGTAATCGACATTCACGGCGTTGCGGTCTCCCTGGGTCGCGCCCTCGATCACGTGGATGTAGCCGAGCCCGAGCTTGTCGAGCTTCTCGACCACATGGCTGAAGACAGCCTGCGGGTTCGAATCCTCGGCATCGTTCACCTTGGCGGGGGAGAGGCGGATGCCCACGCGGCCTTTATCCCAGACCTTCAGCACGGCCTCGGTCGCCTCGAGCGTGAGGCGTGTGCGGTTTTCGATGGAGCCGCCATAGGCGTCCGTGCGCTTGTTCGAGCCGTCCTTCATGAACTGGTCGAGCAGGTAGCCGTTCGCTGCGTGAATCTCGACGCCGTCGAAGCCGGCTTCCTTGGCGTTCCGGGCGGCCTGCTCGTAATCGCGCAGGATGCCGGGGATCTCGGAGAGGTCGAGGGCTCGCGGCTCGGAGACGTCCGTAAAGCCCTCGGTCACGTAGGTTTTCGTCTCAGCGCGCAGAGCCGAGGGGCCTACAGGAGCGCCGCTCTTGGGCTGGAGCGAGGTATGCGACACGCGCCCCACATGCCAGATCTGGATGAAGATGCGGCCGCCATTCTTGTGAACGGCATCGGTCACCTTGCGCCAGCCGGCGACCTGCTCGGGCGTGTAGATGCCCGGCGTGCGCAGGTAGCCCTGGCCTTGATGGGAGATCTGCGACCCTTCCGTGATGAGCAGGCCGGCACTGGCGCGCTGGGTGTAGTAGGTCGCCGTGATATCGCGCGCCACATCCCCTTCCTCGGCCCGGTTGCGGGTGAGCGGAGCCATGACAAGGCGGTTCGGCAGGGTCAAATCGCCGAGCTGGAAGGGCTGGAACAGGGCGTTCGCGTCGGAGCTCATCATAAAACCTCGTTGAGAGCTGTGGAATTGTATGAAGTACAAGCTGGCATGAGATATGTAGCGGTTGAAAGCGCGCAACGGGTGGGCTGCCATGCAAAAATGCCATGGCTGAGATTTCAGGCCCCAGAGGGAGAACAAAGCTTCTGCCGATGCTGCCGAAAGCCAAGTTTTCCTTACGTTTCACAGGTGCTGTAAGTTTCTATTAACCATGTGAGCGCATGCTTTTCCTTGCTGAATCAGGAAGACAATTCCAATCGGCCGACCGGAGATGGGGCTCATGACGCACAAGAATCTTGTAGAGACGATCGGTGAAAGAATCGCCGCAACCGAACTCGTGGTCGATGCCATCGCTCAGCATGGCAGGGAGACCGATCTTCGCGATCTGCGTGTTCTCCTCATCAGCGCCATGAGCCTGCTCACCCGCGATCCCGGTGTCGAAGCAGCCGTGGACGATCTTTATGCGGCGGCATCCGCCCTCGTGAGGGATGTCGCAGTCGGAGCCCACCCCGTTCCCCGTAATCTTCGTTTCCTACGCGCCGCTCTCGTGCGCTTCACCGAGCGTGTTCCTTCTCTCCTGGGCGAAGAGAAGACAGACGATCCGATGCGCCTGCGCGGTCTCGATGCCGCCTACGCCGTTCAACTGGAACGCAGCGCGCATGTGGAGGACGAGGACACCTCGGCGGACATACGCTCAGCTGCTTGATCCAACATTGTAACCATTGCGATGTAAGGCGTTCAGCCGCAGGCTTGGCTATTATAGGGTATTTTCCTAACTCGCTTTTGGTGCGATAACGGCGGCGGTTTCATTGAGCCTCCCGGCAGCGTTTCAATCCTGCTCCGTTATCCGTGCCACATCTCATCTGAATTCCGCTTCGGATTCAGAGCGAGAGACCTCGCGAGACATCCCGAATGGCGACTGTCACTTTCACCGCCGATATGCCGGATGGCGTGCGTCTGCAGGACCTCTTCACGGAGATCGTTCGAGACATCGTACCCGGCACGACCGACGGCAATGATACGGCGACGTTCAAGGTTCTCTACTTCGAGGACGAGGTCGAGGTTTTCTACAGCGGTACTGAACTCTCGGACGCGGGCGGCTCCGTCTCTTATTTGCGCTTCGGGCCAGCGAATGCTCCATGGTTGACCATCGGCGTACCAGGCGGACCGCAGCTTTTCACCTATACCGATCTGAGGGACTTTCATCGCGGCGGCGCCATTGCAGCAGCCATCGTCTTGTCTGACGCAGACAATCTCATCGGCTCTGCAAAAGGCGACTTCATGGAGTCGTATGCAGGAAACGATCACCTCGACGGCGGCAGCGGCGCGGATACGCTTCATGGCGGATCGGGCAACGACACTTACATCGTCGACAATTCGGCGGACCGGGTCGCCGAGGCTGTCGGCGGCGGCTACGACATCGTCGAGACGAGCGTCAATTTTGCGCTGGCGGAAGATTCCGAAGTCGAGGTTCTCAGAGCGCGCGCAGGCGCATGGTCATTGTCGCTCATCGGCAATCACTTCGCCAATCAGATCACCGGTACATCAGGCAATGATCTGCTCGATGGAAAAGCGGGAATCGATACGCTGATCGGCGGAGCAGGGGACGATATCTATCTCGTAGATAATGCGTTGGACGTGGTGATTGAAAGTGCCTCAGCCGGTTACGATACTGTCATTACAACCGCGTCTTACACATTGAGCGACAATGTTGAAGCGCTCAAGGCGGCTGCTGGCACGACCATGCTCACGCTGATCGGCAATACTCTCGCCAATGAGATTGTCGGTAGCACTGGCATCGATATCATCCATGGCCTCGATGGAGACGATAGGCTCTATGGCGACGGCGGCGATGATCTGATCTTTGGCGGCAATGGCAGTGATCAGATTTTCGGTGGTATGGGCCATGACTACATGGAAGGCGGCGAGGGGGACGACACCATTTATGGTGATGTCGGCAACGACACGCTGAGCGGCGGCAATGGCCATGACACGCTCTATGGCGGCTCCGACAACGACGACTTCAGAGGCGACGGCGGGGACGACTGGCTTTACGGCGATGCCGGGCGGGACACGCTCTACGGCGCTGCCGGCGATGATCGCCTGTATGGCGGCATCGACGTCAACAAGCTCTATGGCGAGGACGGCAATGACGTTCTCTACGGCGGCATGCATGTGGACACGCTGGTCGGCGGCACCGGCAACGATCAGCTCTTCGGCGACGCGGGCAACGATTATCTTGATGGCGGTCCGGGACGCGATACGCTGTCGGGCGGTCCCGGTCGCGACAGCTTCGTGTTTCGCGACCGATTGAACGCCAAAACGAACGTCGACACCATCAAGGATTTCGTGATCAACGTCGACAAGATTCGCCTGGAGAATGCGATCTTCAAGAAGCTCGGCAAGGCCGGAAAGCTCAATCCCGACTTCTTTACCATCGGCACCGGCGCCAAGGACGCGAACGACTACCTGGTCTTCAACAAGAAATCGGGCTTTCTGTCTTACGACGCGGACGGAATAGGCCGAAGCAAGGCTATCGTGTTCGCAAAGTTCAAGCCCGGCATCGGTCTCGATGCTGGCGATTTTCTGATCATCTGATCATCTTTTCAGCAGCCTCTAAGCCTCTGTAGATCTTGCGTATTCTCATGCGCGAGGCTGCGAGCCTGTTGGGCTGATCCCTCTTTGTTGCGACGCACAAATGGAGCAAGTCAAACGTAGTAGCCACCCACTCAGTGTCGCTAATAGAGTTACCGCCTCTGACCTCCCGTCGGACCAATTCGAGGGATAGTAATACTGACCTATCACAGCCTAACTTCGCCGTTGGGTTTGGTAGTTTCCATGAAATTACGGAGGGGTTTATGAAGCGATCTATTTCGCTTGGCTTGTGTTTGTTTACATCGATACTGGCTATATTCTTAGTTTTTCAGCCGGTCGGCACAAATACACAATGGGCTATTGCTGGAATGTGCTTGGCGGTCATGCTGTCCATCAAGCTTCTCAATCTTCAGGGATACTGGAGGCACCTTTTCTTCGCCTTGGGCGCGCTCCTCGTTCTTCGTTATGTCTACTGGCGCACGACGGCGACATTGCCTGACGCCAACAGCCTTCAGGACTTTATCCCAGGCGTCATAATCTACGCGGCGGAAATATTCTGCGTCGTCATGCTGGGCCTCAGCCTCTTCGTGATCTCGCGGCCCATCCAGCGGCCCCGCGCGCCATCTATTTCTTCCGAAGAGGCGCTCACGGTCGATGTGTTCATTCCCTCCTACAACGAGGACATGCCGCTTCTGGCGATGACGCTGTCGGCCGCCAAGGCGATGGATTATCCGAAGGACAAGCTGAAGGTTTACCTGCTCGACGATGGCGGAACGGATGAGAAGGTTCATTCGCCCAACCCGCTGACAGCCGATGCTGCGATGCGGCGCAGGCAGGAGCTGCAGAATCTCTGCCGCGAACTCGGCGTTCAGTATCTCACCCGCGCTCGCAACTTGAATGCGAAAGCGGGCAATCTCTCGAACGGGCTTCTGCATTCGAAAGGCGATCTCGTCGTCGTGTTCGATGCCGATCACGCACCCGCCAGGGAGTTCCTGTCCGAGACGGTCGGTTTCTTCTCTCGCGATCCGAAGCTCTTCCTCGTGCAGACGCCGCACTTCTTCATCAATCCCGATCCGGTAGAACGGAACCTCGCAACCTTCGACCGCATGCCGTCCGAAAACGAGATGTTCTACGGTATGATTCAGAAGGGCCTCGACAAGTGGAACGCGGCCTTCTTCTGCGGTTCCGCCGCCGTGCTGCGCCGTTCAGCGCTCGAACAAGCGGGTGGTTTCGCGGGAACTTCCATCACGGAAGATGCCGAAACCGCGCTGGAACTCCACGCACGCGGCTGGAAGAGCATCTATGTCGACAAGCCGCTGATCGCCGGGCTTCAGCCAGAAACCTTCGCCTCCTTCATCGGCCAGCGCACCCGCTGGTGCACGGGCATGATGCAGATATTCCTGACGAAGAACCCCGCTTTGAAGCGCGGCCTGACCCTGGCGCAGCGAGCCTGTTATCTCTCCAGTGCCATGTTCTGGCTCTTCCCGATCCCGCGCCTGACCTTCATCTTCGCGCCGCTGCTCTACATCTTCTTCAACCTGAAGGTCTACAACGCGACGGTCGCCGAGTTCGGCGCTTATACCTGCGCCTATCTCGCTGCAGCGATCCTGCTTCAGAGCTACGCCTATGGCCGCTTCCGCTGGCCCTGGGTGTCGGAACTCTATGAGTATGTGCAGTCGGTCTATCTCGCGCCTGCGATCCTTAGCGTCATCAAGAACCCGCGCCGCCCCACCTTCAACGTCACGGCGAAGAACGGCGCTGCCGGTGAAGATGCTCTGTCGAACCTCGCCTGGCCTTACTTCGCGATCTTCGGCATTCTTCTCGCCGGTGCGGCGACAGTGCTCTACAGGCTTCAATACGAGCCTGAAACCGCAGGCATTCTCGTGATCGCCGGGTTCTGGAACCTCTTCAACCTGTTCATGGCCGGTCTCGCGCTCGGCGTCGTGTCGGAGCGGCGTGAGCGGCGGTCCGCACACCGTGCGCCGGTACAGGGCAGGGGGATGTTACAGATCGATGGCGCCTCGCTGACGGCCCAGATCGTTGATGTGTCTCAAGGCGGCATGCTGATCCGGGTTCAGGGGGGCAATCCGGTGCGGCTCAATTCGCAGGCGCAGATAGCGGTCAGCCCTGTGCGTGGTCAGGAATGCCTGCTGCCCGTCCGGGTCGCCAATGTGCGCTTCGAAGGCGACAGCCAGATAGTCGGTTTGTGCTTCGATGCTCTGAGCCCTACCCAGTACAGCGCCATCGCGGCGCTGATGTTCTCGGACCTGAAACTGCTTCGCGACACCCGCGCCAAGCGTCAGCGGTCGCGCAGCATTCTTGTCGGCACAATTGAAGTTATGGCCTGGGGACTCGGGCACACGTTCCGCGGTGTGAGCTTCGTGCTCTTCCGCAGAGGCGTGAAATCCGATCCCGCTGTCGCGTCCAGTCACTGATCATCCGCCTTCGGTCTCTCCCGTTTCTCCTCTTCACCAGGAGTGAAAACTCATGCGCCCATTGACGGCGATCGCCCTCATCATGTCCCTTGCCGCAAGCGCCCACGCTGCCGGAGCCTCCGAGGCTCCTCGTAGCCCGGCTAACGCGACCCTCGCATCCCTCACACCCACCGTTTCCGAGTGGAGCAGGCCACTTTCGATTACTGCTGAGGATTCCCGCTTCATAGGCGAGGCAGCAAATCGGGAGTTTCCCGTCTACCTGACGGCGGGCGAAGCTTCCCGGATGGCGAAATTTAAGCTGGCTTATCGGAACGCGATTTCCGTGATGCCGGAGACCTTCAGGCTGACGGTTCGCATCAACGATGTCGTGGTGACTGAGAGTACCGTCCAAAGCGCCAATCAGGCTGAAATCCTCAGCATGAACGTACCGGTCGGAGTGCTCCAGGCCGGCTTCAACTCGGTGCGTGTCAGCATTCGCCAGACGCACCGCGTCGATTGCTCGGTGGGTTCCACCTACGAGCTTTGGACCCAAGTGCTGCCGGAACAGAGCGCCTTCATCTTCGCGGGCGCTTCGGGAGAGATCCGCAATCTTCAGGATCTTCCCGCCGTTACCTCGGACCAAAACGGTATGACCGCGATCAGGGTTCGGACTCCCRGCAGCTCCGACCCGCGCGAGATGAATCAGGCAGCCCGCGCCGTGCAGGCCGTCGCGCTAATCGGGCGCTTCACGCATCCGAAGGTCGAGGTCGCATCCGAGCCGCGTAACGATGCGGGCATCGATGTCGTCGTCGGCAAGGCTCCCGACATCGAGCGTTCCATGGGCCTGCGCGTGCCTGGAGCCGGTGCCCGGCATCAGCTCCAGCATAATGTGCAAATCGGCAACGTGATGCTGGTCGTCACCGGCGATACGGACGCGCAAGTGGAGGCGACCCTCGATGCGCTTGCGCAGGAGGCGCAGGAGATGGAGGCTCACGGCTCGCCAGCGGGCCTGCGCGCCATGCGGAACATGAACGGCGTTCCCATGGAAGGCGGCGAAACCATCTCGCTTGCCGATTTGGGCCTTGAGAGCGAGCCGTTCCGTGGCCGTCTCAACCGTCAGACGGTTCGCATCCAGATGCCGTCCGATCTTCTGGCGGCGGATTACGACCGCATCGTCCTGTCGGCGGACGCAGTGTATGCAGCGGGTCTCCTGCCTACTAGCAAGATGACTGTCCGCGTGAACGGCACGGCAATTGCCGATGCGCCGCTGAGCAATGTGGGCGGCGCTGTGCTCAGCAAGAGGAGCTTCTATCTTCCCGTCAGCACCTTCAAACCGGGCTTGAACACCATCGACCTCGAGACGGAGACCCGCACGGCCGCCGACGGGACATGCTCGCTCGAAGCGCTCATGGATCAGCGCGAGCGCTTCCTGCTCTCCGGCACGAGCCAGATCACCATTCCTGCGCTGGGACGTGTCGGCGCACTGCCGAATATTTCATCGGTCATCCCTGGTGGCCTTTCGCGCCTATCCGGGGCGCAAGATTTGACAATCTTCGTGCCCAAGGCTCGTCACGAGGCAGTCGAGACTGCGCTGACAACATTGGCAAAGATGGCCATTGTCTCCGGTCGGGAAACTAAAGCACGTTTCACCTTTGATATCGTGCCGCCGGGAACGAAGCATCTGCTCGCGCTCGGGTCCTATGATGATATGCCCGAAGGGACTTTGCGTGACGCGGGCCTCGATACCGAGAAGCTCAGGAGAGCCTGGCGGCACTCCACGCCGAAAGGTCTCAATGTCACCACAGGTGGGCAGCTGGTGCAGGTCGCATCCGTCGGCGAGCCGATAGAAATCGCATCGAGTCTCGTGAGCGGAAAGGCACATGTGGAGAGCACCGGCAGCGTCGGGAAACTCGCTTCGAAGGACAGCCCGTCCCTGCCTTCCAGCATGATGAGTGTGTTCGAGCAGAACGGCACTGGCTTGGAAAGCTATGTCAGGTCCATGTTCGGAGCTTTCTCGGGCCTCGTCTCGGATGTGGTCGGCAAGTCCGCCACCTCTCGTATCTCCGCTCCATCGGAGCTTCCTTTGAACGAGGGCGGCACGCTCGTGGTGGCGCAGGGCGCCAAGGCGGAGGGCATGGGCGATGGCTGGCGCGGCAAGCTTCTGCCGAATGTCAGCTCCACGACGGTCTTCGTCGCTCCGAGCCCCGAGCTTCTCTCTCAATTGGTCAACGAGGTCCTCGCCGGATCTCTGTGGCAGCAATTCGTCGGCGATGCGGCCGTGTATACGGCGAAGGACAATGCGGTCAGCACGCGCGTGTCCTCGCAGATCCTGCTTGTGCCGACCGCATCCTTCAGCCTTCAGAACATCAGGCTCGTCGCGGCAGGCTGGCTGTCGCACAATGTCAGCATCTATCTCGGGGTGCTGCTTGTGCTCTTCGTGATCATGACGGGTTTCATGCAATGGACTCTGCGCTCCTCGGGAGTGCGTGAGCCATGATGCACAAGGCGGGAATAGGGCTGATGATGCTCATCCTGGCCGCTCTCCCAGCCCGAGCGGCCCCGCCGCCCAGCCTCGCAGGCGAGGGGGCACCAGCTTCGACAGGAGCGCTTGCCGCCAATTGGCTGCAAACCGCATGGAGCGCTTACAAGAAGCGCTTCGTGCGAGCGGGCCGGGTGATCGATGACGTGAACCGCATCAGCCACAGCGAAGGGCAGGGCTATGCCATGCTCATCGCGGCGAAAGCCGGGGATCGCGCGGGCTTCGATGAGATCTGGCAATGGACGAAGCGCGAGCTCTACATCGATGGCAGCGGTCTTGCGGCGTGGAAGTGGGACGAGAAGTCGGTGCCGAAGGTGGCCGACAGGAACAATGCCTCCGATGGAGACATCCTCATCGCATGGGCGCTCATCGAAGCCTCGGAACAATGGGGCGGGCTGGAATATCGGGAAGCGGCGCGCGATATCCTGCGCGCTGTTGCAAAAAGCAACCTGACATCTACACCTGCGGGACTTGCCCTGCTGCCCGGCCGCGAGGGCTTCTCGCCCGAAGATCATCCCGATGGCCAGGTGCTGAACCTGTCCTACTGGGTGTTTCCTGCCTTCGAGCGCTTCAAGGCGCTCGATCCTGAAACGGATTGGGCGGGCATTCAGGCAACGGGCCTAAAGCTGATCAAGGACAGTCGGTTCGGGCCCCTGCGCCTGCCGCCGGATTGGATCGCGCTCAGCGAAGGGCAGCCGAGTCCCGCAAAGGCATTTCCCGCGAAGTTCAGCTACAACGCCATCCGCATTCCGTTCTATCTCGCCTGGGCCAAGATCGCGCAGCCGGATCTCTTACGCCCCTTCTCAGGTTTGTGGAACGACCGCCTGGATCTCGGACCCTTCGAGGTCGATTTGTCGAACGGAAGCGCACTCCAGACGTTCGGCGGCACCGGCTTCAAGGCCGTCATCGCCACCGCGAAATGCGCGCTGCAACAGCAGAAGCTGCACCCGTCCCTGCGGAAGGTCGAACCCGACACGTATTACTCAACCACCCTTCACATTCTCTCGCTTGTCGCAATTCAGGAAAGATATCCGGAATGTCTCTGAAACCTGTCGCCCTTCTCCTCGGCTGCGTAAGTTCTTCCATTCTGATGGCTTATGCCGGTCACGCCGAAGCCCAATCCTCCAGCCTCATGGGCCAATTCGAGGCGGCAGGCGGTGACACGCCCTTCAATCTCAATGCGCCGATCCAGGACAAGAACAGCGCAGCGGGGTTCGCGCGTCTCGACGCGCTTCCGAGCGCACAGATGGTACAGCCAGTTGCACGGACGGTGCCGGCGCCTCCGTCCAATGTGGATGAAAGCGCGCTTCGCTTCTACGCCTCCCAGAACGACTCCGCGCGCGTTGCCATGGAGATCAAGCGCATCAAGGCGATGCATCCCTCCTGGGAGCCGCCGACCGATCTCTTCAATGTCACGAGCGATCCGGCTGTCGAGCAGAAGCTCTGGGATCTGTTCGGCGAAGGTCGCTATGACGAGGTCAGGCTAGCGGTCGAAAATATCCGCAGGGTCGATCCGACCTGGCGTCCCTCCGGCAAACTGGTGCAGGAATTCGACCGGGCGCAGGTTCGCGGCCAGTTGATCGCGGCTTCAGATGCCAGGGATGCCGCCGGTGTTCTCGCCGTGGCCGAGGCTAATCCAGGGATGCTCGTCTGTGCCGATGTGGATGCGCTTTGGCGCGTGGCCGAGGCGCTTGTGCAGACGAGCCAGGAAGACCGGGCACAGGAACTCTACAAGTACATTCTGACCCGCTGTCCCAATCCGGCCGAGCGTCTCGCGACGGTGCAGAAGGCGATGGAGCTTCTGCCCGCCGCCGCCGTCAAAACTCTCATGGCGACCGCGCGCTATCGCACCGATGGCTCCAAAACCTATGAAATCGTGCAGCTCGATCTGCTGCGCCGCCAGATCGGTGCGGTTGCCGCCGATGCCACGGCTCCGCAGGTTCCGGCCGCTGAGCTGAAATCCTTCGAGGCGCAGGTGAAGCAGAAGAAGCTGGCGAACGATGCGGACCTTCTCGGCTGGTACTATTATTCCCTGAAGTCCTGGCCGGTCGCGGCGGAATGGTTCAAGCAGGGCGTGGATTGGGCGAGGCAGCCCAAATCCGCCGAAGGATATGCTCTTGCCCTGCGCCAGCAGGGGCAGCTCACCGAGGCCGAAAACGTCGCCTATGAATGGCGCAACTCATCGCCGCTGATCGCCAAGCTCTATGTCGAGATCCTGGCGACAGCCTTGACCCAGCCGAATCCCGCGCCGGTCGAGGAGGCACGCCTTGCCCGGTTGCAAGAGGTCGTTCAGGCCACGAAATCCGCCAATGGCGGGCAGGCGCTTGGCTGGTATCACTACAATCGCAATGAATTCCCGAAAGCCCGACAGTGGTTCGCTGCATCGGTGGAATGGGAGGCGAAGGAAACGAGTGTGCTCGGTCTTGCGCTTGCATCCCATCGCTCCAACGACCGCGCGTCGTTCCAGAAGACTCTGGCGGAATACGGCAAGCAATATCCCTCCATCGCAGCCCTGCAATCCTATCAGGCTCCTGCCGGCAAAGGGGGCGGTCGCAGCGGTTCCGGCAATCGCGGCGGCGGAGGCTCCTCGGCTGCGAACCAGTTGGCCAGCACCGCCGTGGAGCAGTTCAAGAGCGGACAGTACAAGGAAGCGCTGGCGACCCTCGAGAAGCGCTCCGCCATCGCGAAGGAAGACCACGGATTGGGTGTGCTGCGCGGCTGGGCCCATTATCAGCTGAACCAGTACGACAAGGCTCGGGACAAGTTCGCTGAACTGGACAAGAAGCAATCCACACGCGACACGCAGTATGGACTCTATTACTCAGGCTCGAAGCTCGATCCGACCCATAGGGGAGACTAAGCCTGCGACACGGATCAGGCCCATCCACATAATATCCGGGGATGGGCCTGATCTGGTTTGCTGAGTACCTAGGGACAACAAAAAGCCCCTGCCTGCGCTGAGCGGGCAGGGGCTTTTCTATTGACGATAGGCTTTACGAGGGCATTAGAGGCTGCGGGTAGCCGTTAGAGAATTTGAGGGCTGCCTCGACCCGATTACGAACGCGGAGCTTCTGCAGGATGTTGGTGAGATGATGCTTGATCGTCTTCTCACTCAAATAGAGGCTGTTGCCGATTTCCTTGTTGCTCCTTCCTTGAACCAGAATCGCAAGGATCTGATGCTCGCGCGGCGTGAGATGTGGAAGACCGTTCGCGGACTTCGAAGCATTATGGGCCGGTCTCGCATCCGTCAGAAGTTTCGCTGCGAGGCTCGGTGAAATGAAGCTTTGTCCTTGGTGAAGAACACGAACCGTTTGAACCAGTTCGCCGCGATTGGTCGTCCGAAGAAGATAGCCTCGCACACCTATTTTGAGGGCTGCGTAAACTCTCTCTTCCGTCGCCGTGTCGGCCAGCATGGCGATTCCGATCCGCGGGTTCTGCCGCATGATCGCTTCGATCGTTTCCATGCTGCTGCCCATGATGTCCGCGTCGAGGACGATGACATCGGGCATGCTTTCATTCACGATCCGGGTGACATCCCAGATCGTAGCGCCCTGATCGACGACTTGGATATCTGGCTGAGAATTCAAAGCCAGAGCGATCCCGTCCCGAAACAGGGGATATTTGTCGATGACACCGATACGAATGTCGTTGTGCATTGGAGYCCCCCAGTTCCAATATGGTCGTCCATAGAGCAGGCAAAAATGCATCCACCTTTGAAAGATTTCTCAATCTCCCGACTCTTAATAATAGGATAATAAGTTCCCTTCCCACTAAGCAATATCAATAAGTTATAAGAAAAGCCTCTTGAGCGCCCCTTGAGGATTACTACCGAGGAAGTAGGTTCATCGTAGTGTCCCCAAAGTGTGAGGCAAGCATTTCGAGACATCAATTTAACGCATCAAGGCTGCCTCGATGGCCTTGTTCCACTGCGCCTTAAACGCCGGTGATCTTAAGACTGAGAAGGCCTGTCGTATAACCTCGTCGCAGCGACCATGGCG